>CADBNO010000087.1 GCA_902796105.1 uncultured Lachnospiraceae bacterium
GAGATTGATAATCTCAGGGCAGTGGATGATGTGGATCATCTGTACGATTGTGAAAACCCGTTTTTTGTGAAATTGCTCCGGGAGGAGCCCGCTTCGTATGCGAAGGAGAATCAGTTTAAGTTTGTGGAAGTTGACGGCGCGCATCCTCCTTTTTACTTTAATCAGGAGCTGGAGGAGACCACGCAGGAAGTGGATTATTATGAAGAAATCCGCGCATCCCTCAATATGTCTTACGAGTATATCGAGAGATTTAAAGAGGCGGGATGCTACGATAATACGATATTCATTGTGCTTTCAGACCACGGGTATAATTCGGATCCGGTAGGAGAGCTGGCCGATATCTGGAATCCGACGGATCGTCAGCACGGGATGTTGTTCATTAAGGGGTTAAATGAGCATCATGACACGCTGCAGTATTCTAACGCGCCGATCCACCACGGGGATCTGCCGGAGGCTTATGTGAAGCTTCTGGACGGCGCGGAGAGCGGGAATGTGTTCGCGGCAAAAGAGGGCGACGTGAGGGAACGGCGATTCCTGCTCCATACCGGAGTAGCGCGAGATCATTTTTATGAGTATATCCAGACCGGCGAGGCGGGTGATATGGAGACGATGAAGCCTACCGGCAGGGAGTATCACAGTCCGAACGGGCAGGTCGCAGGGCCGGAATGAGCTGTTTCCGGCGGATACAGATAGTGGTGGAAAGCTTGTTAAAGCAAAGCCCGGCAAGGTAAAATACTAAAGTACGATAGAAAAAGGAGTTTATGCCATGTATACTGTACCGACATCCAGCCTGATCGCGATTGTGTGTATACTCATTTGGGCATTTGTACTGCCTATTGGATCATTGATCTTTTGGAAGATCAGAACCAAGGCAAACTGGTCCGCATTTTTTATCGGCTGCGGAACGTTTGTCCTGTTTGCGTTGATCTTGGAACAATTGTTGCATACAGCGGTTCTTACGATCGCGGGAGATGGATTGCGGAACAATATATGGCTTTATGCAGTGTACGGCGGACTGGCGGCAGGATTGTTTGAGGAGACCGGCAGGTTCGTGGCGATGAAGTTCTGGATGAAGCGGACACTGAGCCGGGAGAACGCTGTCATGTACGGAATCGGACATGGCGGGATTGAGTGTATGTTGGTGGTCGGAATGACGTATATTTCCAATCTGGCGATGGCTCTTATGATCAATTCCGGCGGGCTGCAGGCAATCACGGGAATGATGGATGAGGCGACGGCGCAGGCATCTCAGGCGGCGGTGGAGCAGCTTTGTACCCTTCCGGTATGGCAGTTTTACATGGCGGGAGTGGAGCGGATATCGGCAGTTTTTTTCCATATCGGAATGTCTTATCTGGTATACCGGGCGGTTCGGGAGAGCAGGATCCGGTACTATGCGGCAGCAGTAGCGGTACATTTTGCAGTGGATGCAGGGATGCTCGTTTTAGCACAATATGCATCGGTAATTGTGATGGAGATTATATTGTTGGCATCGGCCGTTGCAGTTATCGTTTGGGTGATGCGGCAGTACAGAAATGAACAGGAATAAGCTTTTTAAACTGCAGGGAGGAAGAAAAATTAAAAAAATCTTACAAAACCTATTGACATAGTAGGAAATAAGTGATAGACTTCATTTCAGCAGGTGAGAAACAAATAAAACGACCTGATGAAAGGAGGACATGTCCGATGATGAGCGGTACAATGAACGGAATGCAGATGTGTTGTATGTGTAATTGTCGAATGCGAAGCTCCCGGACATGGGATGCAGCCAGACATGTAGCGATGTCTTGTTGCTGTCTCTGAGCGCCTGTTATGATCAGCAGACACTGGAATGTCCGGGAGAAATAAAAACTCCCGGGCTTTTTATTTCTTTATGCGGGCTTTATGCGACGAAGCTGTTTCTTCGCAGCTACTGACATTTGACCAAACAAAGAAAAAAGCTGGAGCGATCACGAAAGCAAAAGCAACAAGACGAAAACTGCAATACACAAAGTAATAGAACTGGCAAGACAGAAATAGCAAGGCAGAAATAGCAAGACAGAAAGAACAAGCTACAAATAACAAAAAACAGAATAAAACAAAATAGAAAAGTGAGGACAAAACTATGAGCAAAAATTACAGATTCGAGACATTACAGTTACATGTAGGACAGGAACAGCCGGATCCGGCTACCGATTCCCGAGCAGTACCCATTTACCAGACCACTTCTTATGTGTTTAAGAATTCTGCACATGCGGCTGCAAGATTCGGTCTGGCAGATGCGGGCAACATTTACGGTCGTCTGACCAACTCCACTCAGGATGTGTTCGAGAAGAGGATTGCCGCATTGGAGGGAGGCGTGGCAGCATTGGCAGTGGCATCAGGTGCGGCAGCCATAACATACACCATTGAGGCTCTGGCGCAGGCCGGTGAACATATCGTAGCACAGAAGACCATTTATGGCGGCAGCTTCAATCTGTTGGAGCACACATTATCGCAGTACGGGATTCAGACAACCTTCGTGAATGCACATGATCTTGCGGAGGTAGAGGGAGCGATCCGGGAGAATACCAAAGCCATTTACCTGGAGACCCTCGGCAACCCCAACAGTGACATTCCCGATATTGATGCGATCGCAGAGATCGCCCATAAGCATGGACTTCCTCTGGTAATAGACAACACCTTCGGAACCCCTTATCTGATCCGTCCCATCGAGCATGGTGCAGACATTGTGGTGCATTCCGCTACCAAGTTTATCGGCGGACACGGAACCACACTGGGCGGCGTGATCGTGGATTCCGGAAAGTTTGACTGGAAAGCAAGCGGCAAATATGCGCCGATCGCGGCACCGAATCCCAGCTACCACGGAGTATCCTTTGTGGATGCGGCGGGTCCCGCAGCATTTGTGACTTACATTCGCGCTATCCTGCTCCGTGATACCGGCGCTACCATTTCTCCGTTTAATGCATTTCTGCTTTTGCAGGGTGTGGAGACCCTGTCCTTAAGACTGGATCGTCATGCGGAGAATACCAAGAAGGTGGTAGAGTATCTCGCTAAGCATCCCAAGGTAGAGCATGTGAATCATCCTTCTCTTCCGGATCACCCCGACCATGCACTGTATGAGAAATATTTCCCCAACGGCGGCGCATCGATCTTTACCTTTGAGATCAAGGGAGGTCAGGCTGAAGCACACAAGTTTATCGACAGTCTGCAGATTTTCTCCCTGTTGGCAAACGTGGCCGACGTGAAGAGTCTGGTGATCCATCCTGCAACCACCACCCACTCCCAGCTGAGCGCGGAGGAACTGGCAGATCAGGGCATCAAGCCCAACACGATCCGCCTGTCCATCGGCACGGAGCATGTGGATGATATCATTGAGGATCTGGAGCAGGCATTTGCACAGGTGTAATGCGAAAACAATGAACAGATAAAACCGAAAGTAAGAATGACCTTGGCGGATGGGGTAAAAACCGGAGCCAGGGTCATTTTCTTTCGTGCCTCTTTTTTCGGGTGTGTAATTCGGGTTTACTTTCCGGACCGCAGATGATAAAATAAAACATGCAAAAGAAAACAAGCGGCTGCGAAGCAGACATTTGTTTTTCTTGCATGTTTTAACGAGAAAGCTGATTTGCGAAGCAAATCAAATGAGCTGCGCAGCAGCGGGCTTTCGAGTTTACGATAAAAAGAAAAAATGTCTGTCGAAGCAGACAGAAAGAAAAATGAACGGAGGGGGAAACATGAAATTGATCCAAAAGTATAACAGCATCAGCCTGATCGTCCGCATTCTCTGTGGTCTGATCATCGGTTCGGTCCTGGGGGTGCTGTTTCAAAATCTGTCGGTGGTCTCTTTGCTGGGGGACCTGTTTGTCGGGGCGCTAAAGGCAATCGCTCCGGTGTTGGTATTTGTGTTAGTGATCTCTGCGCTGGCGCAGGGAAATGATAAGCTTGACAGGCGGTTTGGCCTTGTGATCGCACTGTACCTGATCAGTACCTTTCTGGCCTCTGTGGTAGCCGTCATCGGAAGCTTTCTGTTTCCGCAGACCTTAAAGCTGACCGCGATGGCGGAAGTGACTGCGGCTCCGGCCGGCGTGGCGGAAGTGTTGTCCAATCTGTTGGTCAACATGGTGTCCAATCCGTTGGGGGCGCTGGTAGACGGGAAATATATCGGTATTCTGTTCTGGGCGGTTATCATCGGACTGGCATCCAAGCGGATCGCAAGTGACAATACCAAGAAGGTCATGGAGGACATCGCAAATATTATTTCCATGGTGGTGAAATGGATCATCAATCTGGCGCCTTTCGGGATCATGGGTCTGGTATATACCAATGTGTCTCAAAACGGTCTGTCCATTTTTGCAGACTACGGGAAGCTGGTTCTGCTGCTGGTTGGGTGTATGCTGGTGGTGGCGCTGGTGATCGACCCGCTGCTCGCAGCGATCGTGCTCCGCACCAATCCATATCCCCTTGTCATCCGCTGCCTGAAAGAGTCCGGTCTGACCGCCTTTTTCACCAGAAGTTCCGCGGCCAATATTCCGGTGAACATGGAACTCTGTGAAAAATTAGGTATGGATAAGGAGATGTATGCGGTATCCATTCCGCTCGGTGCAACGATCAATATGGACGGTGCAGCCATCACCATCGCAGTCATGGCGTTAGCGGCGACCAATACGGTAGGAATGCAGGTATCCTTCACCACAGCGTTGATCCTTGCGTTCCTTGCGACACTTGGTGCATGCGGCGCTTCCGGCGTGGCCGGCGGTTCCCTGCTGCTGATCCCGATGGCCTGCTCGCTGTTTGGCGTAGGTGCGGATGTGGCGATGCAGGTAGTCGCTGTCGGATTCATGATCAGCGTGGTGCAGGATTCGGTGGAGACAGCGTTAAACTCCTCCGGTGACGTCATGTTTGC
>CADBNO010000088.1 GCA_902796105.1 uncultured Lachnospiraceae bacterium
GATCGCTTGGTTTGGCCACACAGATCATTCCTACGGTCAGTCCGTTGGCATTCTGCAGCGGCAGATAATAAGCAAAATAGCGGGAACCATTGATGAGTGCCATGGGGGCAAACAGAGGCTCACTTTGCGTTAAAACCTGTGAGACGACGGACTCCGAGGTGCCGATACCGATGTAGCGTTCCCCGGTAGCTTCGTTATAGACGGTGGTTAAAATGCAGGTATCCTGATAAAAGACGGAAAACTCCAACCCGGTGCGTTCTTTCATGGCGTCAAGAATCTCATAGGATCTGGTGATGTCGGTTTCTCCCTTGTAAAGAGAAAGTGCTGTTTCCCCTACAAGAGTGTAGTCGCCGGGATAAGCAGCATCCAATAGGGCGTCCGTATTGACGGCCACATAGTTCAATTCCTGTGAGATTTCCTGGTACATAGTCTTGGTGAAACAATAATAACACAACAATATAGAAACAAAACCGAAAACCAACAAAGGCACAATATTGATAATCTGTAGGATCTGTCCGACTCTTCCCCTGTTTTTCTGTCTCATATCACTCTAACCTCCATCATAAATATAATATACTTTTGTCCGATAGAATGCAAGGAAAGTAGTATAATTGTTTGGCTCGTTTTATCTGAATTGGATCCGGAATTTGATTCTGCTTATAATTATAATGAGTTGCATTTTTGAAGTAAATTTGTTATAATCAGTAAGGCTATGAAGTGATTCATAGGTGACCGTGTTTGGGTTGTTACGAAGGAGGTGCGTCATATGACATATGAGGAGATTGTTCATTGCGTGAGAGCTGCATATGAGAATGCGGATGCCAGAGAGATATACGAGCATATTGCTGTGCAGGTGAATATTACCGGAGAAGGGGAAGGTGCTTTTTATATTGAAGTTGCCGGAAGAGCGGTTAGTGTTGAACCTTATGACTATTACGACAGAGATGGTCTGATCACTGCATCTGCGGATACACTCATCAATTTAGCGAATGGGAGTCTTTCCTTTGAGGAGGCGCTGCAGAAGGGGCTTCTTCGTCTGGAAGGCAATATAGATAAATTTAGCAAGCTGGCAAAGATCAAGCCTGCAGTAGCGCTCCAGAAGCCTGCGGTAAAAGCTGAGGAAAAGGCTGAAACCAGGACCGAGAAGAAAACCGCCGTAAAAGCCGAGAAAAAGGCTGAGGCAAAGCCCGAAAAGAAGGCTGCTGTAAAAGCAGAGAAAAAGGCTGAGGCAAAGCCCGAGAAGAAGGCTGTTGTAAAAGCCGAGAAAAAGGCTGAGGCAAAGCCCGAGAAAAAGGCTGTTGTAAAGACTGAGAAGAAAGCTGAGGCAAAGCCTGTGAAGAAAGCTGCCGTAAAGGCTGAATCCAAAGAAACGGCTGCCGAAAGCAAGGCAGAGGTAAAGGCAGAGGTAAAAGCAGAGGTAAAGGCGGAGGCGAAACCGGAAGTTAAGGCGGAGACGAAGTCTGTTGAGCAACCCGCTGAGCAGCCGGCTGTTAAACCTGCTGTAAAGACAAGACCGAAGGCAACTCCCTGAATTTAGGCTTGACAATCGGAATCGGAGAGAGCTATAATTTCTAAATAGTTTTAGAAGTGCGCGAAATACACATGCAGGAAATGCATTGAAGGAGACAGTAGCTGCTGCTCAAAAGGCAAAGCGAGCCGGTGATGGTGCGAGACCGGTGCGAGTAGAGGGCAGGCGAAGATCACTCCGGAGCAGACGATGCGAAGGGATATAGATTGTGTGGGTATGATCTCACAGGATCTTTAAGTAGCTTTGTACGGCGGTCCGCCGTTACCGGACACCATATCACTCCTGCGGAAGGCAGAGCGGGAAGTATGTTGTTGTAAGAGGTGGTAGAGCTTCGTCCTGTTACAGGGCGGAGCTTTTTATCTTTATTGGAAATTGCGTCCGTAAGGACGCGTTCAAATCAGGAGTTGCAAGGCAACTCCCGGGATGCGGCGAAGCCGCTTTCTTGTTTGCGCGCGGATCGAAAAGACTGCGCTGGATCGTGAAAGGAGATCGTTATGTACAAACAGGTGGACAAGAATCTGAACTTTGTGGAACGCGAGAAAGCAGTGGAGAAATTCTGGACGGACAATGATATTTTCCGCAAGAGTATCGACACGCGCAGGGAGGGAGAGACTTATACATTCTATGACGGACCTCCCACAGCGAACGGCAAGCCCCACATCGGACATGTGGAGACTCGTACCATCAAGGATATGATCCCCCGCTACCGCACCATGAAAGGCTATATGGTGCCCAGAAAAGCTGGTTGGGATACCCATGGTCTGCCGGTGGAACTGGAAGTGGAGAAGCTTTTGGGACTCGACGGCAAGGAGCAGATCGAAGAGTACGGTCTGGCACCGTTCATTGATAAGTGTAAAGAGAGTGTATGGAAGTATAAGGGCATGTGGGAGGATTTCTCCAAAACGGTCGGCTTCTGGGCGGATATGGACAATCCCTATGTTACCTATACGGATGACTATATTGAGTCCGAGTGGTGGGCGCTTAAGACCATTTGGGACAAAAAGCTTTTGTACAAAGGATTCAAGATCGTGCCGTACTGCCCTCGCTGCGGTACGCCCCTGTCCAGCCATGAGGTGGCGCAGGGATATAAGTCCGTGAAGGAACGCTCTGCAGTGGTCCGCTTCAAGGTAGTGGGGGAGGATGCCTATTTCCTGGCATGGACGACCACGCCCTGGACGCTTCCCTCCAATGTGGCGTTGTGTACGAACCCGGATGAGACTTACTGCAAGGTGAAGGCTGCCGACGGCAGAACCTATTATATGGCACAGGCACTTTTGGATACGGTTCTCGGAAAGCTGGCCGAGGAGGGGAAACCTGCGTATGAGGTGCTGGAGACCTACACCGGTAAAGATCTGGAATATAAAGAATACGAGCCGCTTTTTGCATGTGCCGGCGAGGCTGCAGCAAAGCAGAAAAAGAAAGGGCATTTTGTGACTTGTGACAGCTATGTCACTATGTCTGACGGTACCGGTATCGTTCATATTGCACCGGCTTTCGGTGAGGATGATGCCCGTGTAGGACGGATCTACGACCTGCCGTTTGTACAGTTTGTGGACGGCAAAGGGAATATGACGGCGGAGACCCCATATGCCGGGAAGTTTGTAAAGGATGCGGACAAAGATGTGCTGGTTGATCTGGATAAGGAAGGCAAACTGTTTGACGCGCCGAAGTTCGAGCATGATTATCCGTTCTGCTGGAGGTGTGACACGCCCCTGATCTACTATGCACGCGAGTCCTGGTTCATCAAGATGACCGCCGTAAAGGACGATCTGGTCCGCAACAATAATACGATCAACTGGATCCCGCAGTCCATCGGCGAAGGCCGTTTCGGAAACTGGCTGGAGAATATTCAGGACTGGGGACTTTCCAGAAACCGTTACTGGGGTACCCCGCTCAACATCTGGGAGTGCGAGTGCGGTTGCCAGCATGCCATCGGAAGCCGTGAGGAGCTCTATCAGATGAGCGGCAACGAGGAGGCCAAGACCGTAGAGTTCCACAGACCTTACATTGACGCGATCACCATCAAGTGTCCGGAGTGTGGAAAGCAGATGAAGCGTGTGCCGGAAGTGATCGATTGCTGGTTTGACTCCGGAGCGATGCCTTTTGCACAGCATCACTATCCCTTTGAAAATAAGGAATTGTTTGAGCAGCAGTTCCCTGCACAGTTCATCTCTGAGGCGGTTGATCAGACCAGAGGGTGGTTTTACTCGCTGCTTGCGGAGTCCACACTGCTCTTTAACAAAGCACCTTATGAGAACGTTATCGTCATGGGACATGTGCAGGATGAAAACGGTCAGAAGATGAGTAAGAGCAAGGGCAATGCGGTGGATCCGTTTGACGCGCTGGAAACCTATGGAGCAGATGCCATCAGATGGTATTTCTATACCAGCTCCGCGCCCTGGCTGCCGAAGCGTTTTTCCGGTAAAGCCGTGCAGGAGGGACAGCGCAAGTTTATGGGGACGCTGTGGAATACCTATGCGTTCTATGTGCTGTATGCAAATATTGACGGATTTGATGCGACAAAATATACATTGGAATATGACAAGCTGGCTGTTATGGATAAATGGATCCTGTCCCGTCTGAATACGGTGGTGGGAGAGGTGGACTCCAATCTGGATGCTTACCGGATCCCTGAGGCAGCCAAGGCAATGCAGGATTTCGTGGATGACTTAAGCAACTGGTATGTGCGCCGCAGCCGTGAGCGCTTCTGGGCAAAGGGTATGGAGCAGGATAAGATCAATGCCTATATGACGCTTTATACCTCCCTGGTGACATTGTGTAAGGCTGCAGCACCCATGATCCCGTTCATGACAGAGGACATCTATCAGAACCTGGTGCGCAGCACTGACAAGGATGCACCGGAGAGTATTCACCTGTGTGCATTCCCTGAAGTGGAGCAGGCTCACATTGATAAGGATCTGGAGAAAAATATGGAGGCTGTTCTGGATGCAGTCGTGATGGGACGTGCGTGCCGTAATGAAGTGAATGTGAAGAACCGTCAGCCCCTTTCCAGGATGTATATCAAGGCGGATGTGCAGGTGCACGGTGATGCAGGCTCCCTGAAGGATAAGTTCTATACCGATATCATTGCAGATGAACTGAATGTGAAGGAAGTGATCTTCACGGAAGATGTGAGAGATTTCACCTCCTATACCTTCAAGCCTCAGCTTCGTACGGTAGGACCCAAATACGGCAAACAGTTGGGGGGTATCCAGAAGACGCTTGCTTCCCTGGATGGCAATACAGCGATGGACGAACTGAACGCAAACGGTGCGCTGAAGTTCGATGTGAACGGTGTGGCGGTGGAACTGACCAAGGACGATCTGCTCATCGACATGACCCAGAAGGATGGTTATGTATCGCAGGAAGACAACCGGATGACGGTTGTGCTGGATATGAACCTTACCGAGGAACTGATCGAGGAGGGCTTTGTCTTCGAGATCATCAGCAAGGTGCAGACCATGCGTAAGGATGCAGATTTTGAGGTGATGGACCATATCCGTGTATCCCTGAACGGCAATGACAGGCTGGCTGCCATTGCGCAGAAGAACAGTGATGCGATCTCCGGCAAGGTGCTGGCGGATGAGCTGACAAGCGGCAGGGACTTTGCCGTGGCAAAGGAATGGGATGTCAACGGCGAGAAGGTTACTGTGGCCATCGAGCGTGTGTGAGCGTTTAAGGTAACGGAATGATACAAAAATGAAATCCCAAACGTAAAAATAAGGTGCAGGTTCTTAATGATCCCATAAGAGCCTGCACCTTAGATTGTTTCGCGTTGCCATAATGATTTGAAATGCAGATGATCATAAAGTATATTTGGCAAGATTGGTTTTGATCGTGTCGGAGTATTCGTTCAGATTTGCGGAGATGTTCGCAATACTGTCGGTTTCCGACAGGATACGGCTGTTCTCAGCAACAATCTGATCGCTCAGTCCCAGAATGGCGTCTACAGTGGCAGCCTGTTCCTCTGTCGTGGCTGCATTGTCTTTAGCCACATCGCTGATCCGTTCAATGCCTTCGGCAATCTCCATGATCCCGTCAGTTGTCTTGGCCACATCGTTGCAGATGGTCTCGAAGGATCTGTTGGCATTTTGTACGCCCGATATGCATACTTCCATGTCTTGCATGCAAATAGCCGCTTTATCATTGATCTCTTCAATGTTTTGTGTGATATTGATGATCAGTTGATGTATGGTATCCGTCGCTTCGGTGGATTGCCTTGCCAACGATCCCACCTCAGATGCAACCACGGCAAATCCGCGGCCCTGTTCGCCTGCGCGTGCAGCTTCAATGGATGCGTTCAGGGACAAAAGATCGGTCTGCGCGGAGATGGCATTGATCACATCGGTAATTCCTGTGATCTCCTCGATGGATCTGGCGGTAGTGCGGATAAGCTCTGTCAACTCCTGCATGGTTTTGCCAAGGGTGTTCACATTTTGTGTCATGGTTTTCATTTCTTCTCTGCCGTTTGCGGAGGAATTCATGGTATCCTTACAAAGCGTTTTGATATTTTCCGCATTTTCGGTCAGATAGCCGGAGGTCTGCGCCAGATCTGTTGCTGCCCGTGCCATTTCGTCGATGGACTGGCTCATCGAAGAAAGCGTGGAATTCAGCTTTTCGATGGATTCCCCCTGCGACTGGTTGGAGGATGACAGATTGTTGGAGATTGTGTAACAGTCGCCTGCGCTTGCATTCATACTCTTTGATATGTTCGCAAGCTCCAAAAGCATAGTCCGCATGCTTCCGATATATTCATTCAGACTTTCGCTCAATGTAGTGATCTCATTGTTGCCTTCCGGCTGCAAAGTTACCGTAAAGTTCCCCTGACTGATATCTGATATCCGGCTGGTGACAGTGGAAACCGGATTGACATATTTGTTGATGATAAAGTAGAGCAGTGCTGCCAGCAGAAGGAGCAAAACCGCGGCAATGGCAAAGGTCACAAAGATCGTATGGTTGATGTCCCGGCTGACAAAAGTGTAAGGAACAGCGCTGACAACGATCCAGGAAGTTTCACGGATATCCGTGGCGGCATACATCATTTTGCCGGCGGAGGTGCCCGTGGTGACAACTTTGTCTGCTACAATGGAATTTTCGGTGTTCAGCGATCCGAAGATCTTACTCAGTCCCTGCATAACGGGATCGGAGCTTTCCTCTACGGTCTGACCGGTGATGTCAGGAACATTGCTTACCAGAATATCTTTGGTTTCTTTGTTGATGATGTAAAATTTAGCTTCATCGGAACTGGACTTGAACTGATCCAGCTTTTCGGCAACCTTATCAAAATTAATATCACTGCTGAGGACAACATCGTCATCGAGCATGATCGCACAGGCGAGACAGGTCTTGCCCGTGGATGCATCCACATAGGGCTCGGAGGTATAGATCGCGCCGTTTTTGGCGAGGGCACCTTTATACCATGCTCTGTCTGTGAAGACAAAAGAAGCATCCGGTGTCCAGCCGGAGCCGTCCAGGAATCGTCCGGTCTTGCCGTAGCCGATATAGATATCCTGTGAATCCGGATCCAGCCTTGTGAGTTCTAACAACATGTTCAGAGTATCGTCATAGGACAGATCGGGGATGTTACTGTATACATCTGCGGTCTGTGCAACGCGGTCTTCGATGCCGCTCCACCAGTTGTATATCTCACTTGCATAGGAGACGGACTCCTTCGCCAGTACCGATTCGGTAAGACCGGTGATCTTACCGGTCTGCAGGTGGATATTGATCGCGGTGATGATCAGAATGATGATGGCAACAAAGCTGATGATCTCTGTCAGCAAAATCTTTTTCAAAGCGTGTCTTTTTTGACTGTTCATGCGTCTTCCTCCGTCAAGTAGTTTTGTTTCTCGAACTGAGTATCCACTGTCATACGAATGAAACCGTACAAGAAACTAATTTGATTTTATGCCAATATGAGGGCTGTGTCAAATAGGATATTCTCAGAAACAAACAAAAATATACGGAACAAAATATACGAATCAAAATGGGTTCCCGTCATTTGATAAATAAATCACATAAAATCAAAAAAACAGTTGGAATATGCTCTTTTTTTTGGTATAATAAACCCATGTTTATGAGAATCCGAAGCAGCTATCGGCGAGAGTGAAATTTCTGACTTGAGCCTGTGTAGGAAAAAAGCATGAAAGGAGACAGTAATTTGAAGTCTACAACGAGTACAAGCGGCAGCAAAAAGAAAGCAACCCCGAAGGTATCTTTTGATAAGGAGCTGTTTAAGAGAAGTGTCCTCTATAATGTGAAAACTTTATATCGCAAAAATCTGGAGGAGGCGACTCCGCAGCAGATTTTTCAGGCGGTTGCGCTGGCCATGAAGGACCAGATCATCGACAACTGGATGGAGACCCAGAAGGCTTATGAGAAACAGGATCCCAAGATGGTTTACTACATGTCCATGGAGTTTTTGATGGGACGTGCACTGGGCAACAATATGATCAACATGCAGGCGTACAAGACCGTGCAGGAAGCGTTGAAGGAACTGAATCTGGACCTGAATGTAGTCGAGGATCAGGAGCCGGATGCAGCGTTGGGTAATGGCGGTCTGGGCCGTTTGGCAGCATGCTTTATGGACTCTCTGGCAACACTGGGATATCCCGCATACGGCTGCGGCATCCGCTACCGTTATGGTATGTTCAAACAGGAGATCAGAGACGGCTACCAGATCGAGGTTCCCGATGACTGGCTAAAGGATGGCAACCCGTTCGAGCTGCGCAGGCCGGAGTATGCGAAGATCGTAAAATTCGGCGGCTATGTAAATGTGCGCAGAGATGAGAACGGCAGAGATGTGTTCTCTCAGGAGGGGTATCAGTCTGTACGTGCGGTGCCTTTTGATCTGCCGATCGTAGGTTACGGCAACGGTATTGTCAATACGCTTCGTATCTGGGATGCAGAGCCGATAGACTGCTTCCAGCTTGATTCCTTTGACAAGGGGGATTATCAGAAAGCGGTGGAGCAGACCAACCTGGCGAGAAATATCTGCGAAGTCCTCTATCCGAATGACAACCATTATGCCGGTAAGGAGCTGCGCTTAAAGCAGCAGTATTTCTTCATCTCCGCATCCGTGCAGGAGGCAGTGGAGAAGTACATGAGAAAGCATGACGACATCCGCAAGTTCTATGAGAAGGTTACCTTCCAGCTGAACGATACCCATCCGACTGTTGCGATCGCCGAGCTGATGCGTGTGCTCATGGATGACTATTATCTGACCTGGGATGAGGCGTGGGATGTCACGACCAAGACCTGTGCGTACACCAACCACACCATCATGGCGGAGGCACTGGAGAAATGGCCTATCGAGCTGTTTTCCAGACTGTTGCCCAGAGTTTACCAGATCGTGGAGGAGATCAATCGCCGTTTCATCATGGAGATTGAGAACAAATACAACAATGTGCCCGGCGTAAATGTGCAGGATAAGATCCGTAAGATGGCGATCATCTATGACGGACAGGTAAAGATGGCACATCTGGCGATCGTTTCCGGCTATTCCGTAAACGGTGTGGCAAGACTGCATACCGAGATCCTGAAGAAGCAGGAGCTGCGTGACTTCTATGAGATGTACCCGGAGCGCTTCAACAACAAGACCAACGGTATCACCCAGAGAAGATTTCTGCTTCACGGCAATCCGTTGCTTGCAGACTGGGTAACTGACCATGTGGGCAGCGAGTGGATCACCGATCTGCCGCAGATCAGCCGCCTGAAGGTATATGCGGATGACAAGAAGGCACAGCAGGAGTTCATGAATATCAAGTACCAGAACAAGGTGCGTCTGGCGAAGTATATTCTGGAGCATAACGGTGTTGAGGTCGATCCCAGATCCATCTTTGATGTACAGGTAAAGCGTCTGCATGAGTACAAGAGACAGTTTTTGAACATTTTGCATATCATGTATCTGTACAATGAGTTGAAAGAGCATCCGGAGAAGGATTTCTATCCCAGAACCTTTATCTTCGGTGCGAAAGCGGCAGCAGGCTACCGCAATGCGAAGCTGACCATTAAGCTGATCAACTCTGTGGCGGACGTGATCAATAATGATGATTCCATTAACGGGAAGCTTAAGGTTGTGTTTATTGAAAACTATAATGTTTCCAATGCAGAGATCATTTTTGCGGCAGCCGATGTATCCGAACAGATCTCTACGGCAAGTAAGGAAGCATCCGGTACCGGTAACATGAAGTTTATGCTGAACGGCGCGATCACCCTTGGTACCATGGATGGTGCAAATGTGGAGATCGTCGAGGAGGTTGGCAAGGAGAATGCGTTTATCTTCGGCCTCTCCTCCGATGAGGTGATCAATTATGAGCAGCATGGCGGCTACAATCCGATGGAGATCTTCAACAATGATCAGGATATACGCAAGGTGCTGATGCAGCTGATCAACGGGACTTATGCGCAGGATACGGAACTGTTCCGTCCTCTGTACAACTCCCTGCTGAACACACAGAGCACTTCCAAGGCAGATACCTATTTCATCCTGAAGGATTTCCGTTCCTATGCGGATGCACAGCGGAAAGTGGAGATCGCCTATAAGGATGAGGATGCGTGGGCGAAGAGCGCGATCCTCAATGTGGCCTGCTCCGGCAAGTTCACTTCCGACAGAACCATTCAGGAATATGTGGATGATATCTGGCATCTGGATAAGGTAGTGATCAAAAAATAGTGATCAGGAAATAAGGAAAACAGCGGCGGTTCGTCTGTGCGGATCGCCGCATAATTATAGTAGGTCAATGATGCGGCATGGAGGTTCAAACGAACCGGATAAAACAGAGATAAATTGTAGTTGGGGAGGATATTTAAATGGGTTTTCTGGATAACCTGCTGAAAAAAGAGGCACAGAAGATCATATCAAGCGTGGTGGAGAATGTGACCGACTCTGTGAAAGAGAATTTTGGTACACCCGGCACGGCAAACAATAGTACAGCAGGGAAAACGGTTGCAGGCAGTGCTTCGGTGAGCACGCCGGTCAGCGGATCATATGTTGCATCGAACGGGGCGGCACAGTCCGCGGCAGCATCTGCGGCTAAGAAGGCAACTTCTTCAGCCAGGAGAAAAGCTTCCGGCATGGAGGGAGAAACCGGGGATGATGAGGATTGCTGCTATGATGATTCCCTGATCCGCAGCCGTATTGAAAAGGTGGCGGAGGAGGATTGGCCGTCCTATGAACTGCGGAAAAATATTCCGGCCACGGAAGTGGGCGGCGACGCAAAGGATCAGGGCTTTGACTACGGTCTGTACCTTGACGGACAGCCGAAGCTGATGATCATGGTTCTTGATCAATATCAATACCGCAACAAATGTGTGCAGCGCTCCCACAAGGTATGTAAGGACAAGGGGATCGGTTCTTTCCATCTGCTGCAGCATCTGCCCAACCGCAAGACTTACATTGCAGAGCGCATGAAAGAATGCATGCCGGATTGATCGCGCAGGTCAAATAACGTGCGATCCAATGAAACAGCATATCAGAAAAAGAAAGAGAAATGCAGCCAGGCTGCGCCCGTGGGGGATCAAGCGAGCTTAGTACCAACAGATGCCGCCTTTGGCGGTGAACTCTGTGGCGTTTTGCGGGCAACGTAAGTTCGTTCGGTCTTGTGCTAATCAACACGATTTGATTAGCGTCAAATCCTTTTCTCTTTCTTTTTTTCTGTCCTTTCATGGTTGCCGGGATTGAGGGTATCGGATGTTGACAGAGAAGACAGGAAAGACAGACAGGAAAGCAGGCCAGAGAAGGCAGGCTGGGAAGATGACAAGGAACGATTACAGAATATGAAATGCTTATTGGAGGATGCGTGTCTGGCTGAAAGCTGGCAGGAGTTTTATGCATATAAATCGGAACATCAGCATTTATCTGAGAAAGAGGCAGCAAAGCTTCGTGACTTTATGGACAGGGAAGCATGGCTGCCTTTGTGTGATGCCTGGCGTGCGGGAACCTTTCCGGATGTGCTGCCGGTAAAGCATGTGGTCAATAAAGAGGGAACACGGAAGAAACGGGTTGTTTATTCTTTTGCAGGCGATGCAGGCATTTTCCTGAAATATATCGCCTGGCAGCTTTTTAGATTTGATGACTGGTTTGCGCCGAATTGCTATGCGTTTCGCCGTTCGGTGGGCGTAAAGGATGCTATTCTGCGCATACGCAGGGATACACGGATCGGCAGACAGTATTGTCTGAAGGTGGATGTGAGCGATTATTTTAATTCCATTGATGTGGATACCTTGCTGGAAAAGCTTTCATTTGTGCAGGAACGGGACAGAGACGTCTACGAACTTTTGGCGCGGATTTTAAGGGAAAACCGGGTGGTGGAGGAGAGACATATTGTGACAGAATCCCACGGGGCCATGGCCGGGACGCCCATTTCACCCTTTTGCGCAAACGTGTATCTGCGGGATGTGGACTTTTATTTTCTGGAGAAAAGAGCCACGTATTTCCGCTATTCGGATGACATTCTGCTCTTTGCGGACAGCAGGGAGGAATTGGAGCAATATCAAAAAGAACTGACGGACAGACTTTATGAGCTGCACTTAAAATTGAATCCGGACAAGGTGAAAATTTCTGCGCCGGGGGAGTCTTGGGATTTCCTTGGTTTTGGCTATCGAAACGGCAGGATCGATCTTGCGGAAAATACGATCCGCAAGACCAAGGCGCGCATTAAGCGCAAGGCGGAGGCACTCAGACGATGGCAGAGAAAGAAGGGGCTGGCACCTGAGAAGGCAGCTGTGGGGTTGATCCA
>CADBNO010000089.1 GCA_902796105.1 uncultured Lachnospiraceae bacterium
ACTCTTCCTGCTCAGCCTGCTCACTCTTCCTACGCAGCATGCTCACGATCTCTGCCAGATCCTCCAGAGAGATGTCCGAGACGCCACCCAGCTCTGCATAATCCGAAAGCTGTACCTCCTGTGTCGCCTGAGCCTTTCTCTGGGCAGCCAGCTCCCTTGCCTCCGCACGCAGCATGCTCATGACATCGAAACCGCCGCCCTCTTCGGAGTCTTCCTCTTCCGTGTTTTCCACAGCGGAGGAAGTTGCAGCTGCAGAAGGGTACACCTCGGAGAAATCATATTCGTCATCCTCGTAAGCCCATTCATCCTCGTCTTCGTACTCTTCTTCGTCTCCGTATTCGTCTTCCTCGTCGACGTCTGTCCCTTCAAACTCCTCGTAGTCCTCCGGCTCCGTATCGATCTCCGGGATCTCCGGTACGCCATCCAGCTCGTCGAAGTCATCTGCGTCATCCTCGTAGTCATCTCCGGCATCTTCTGCGTATCCGGAATCCGACATGTACTGCTCCCTCTCGGATGTATCGGATGTTTCCGCCGCGCCGAAGCTTACCCCTGTTCCGGGGATCACGCTGCCGGCTCTGAGCTCATCCATGAGCTCCGCCAATACCTGTCTGCGCACATCCTCCACGATGGAGTTGTAATCTAAGGCGGGCTGTGCGCTCTGTGCCTGCTCTGCGGGTGCTTCTGCCATTTGGACTGCCGGCTGTACAGCGGGTGTCACAGCCTGCCCCGCCATCTGCGCGGACACTGCTGCCGCTGCCGGCTGTTTCATCGTCTGCACAAAGTCTGCAAGCACGGTCTCCAGCCGCCTGATCGCCTGCACTGTCTCCGCAGACTCCGAACCCCCTTGCGTCGTTTTCGCAGTTCTCTGTGGCATGCGTTTTTCGGTCAGCACATTCTCATCATCGGGCTCATCATCGGACATACTGAAGCCATCTTCCTCTGCATATGCCATTGCAGGCTGCGCCTTCCCGGATGCGGCTCTCATCGCGGTGTGCGGCGGCTCTTCCGATTCAATTGCCACCACAGTATGCTCACTCCCTGCCTGCCGCTCCGCCCTGCGCTTTGCGATCATAGCATCCAGATCCTCATCCGACATATCGAAATCGTCGTCCCCGAAATCGTCATCCCCGAAATCCTTATCTTCAAAGGCTTTCCCGGATTTTCCAAATGCTGTCTCCGATGCGTTTTCGTCTATCTCCTCGATGACGATGCCGGAAGCTTTCTTCGACCGCTTCTTTAACGCTTCTTCCTCTTCCTCCGTGATCTCCTCTACCATCACCCAGTTTTTCTGTTGTTTTACGTCCTCCAGATCGATGATCTGTGTCTTCTTATTTGCCTTGCTGTTCGCGTCATGCGCCGCGCGGCTGCCGGACACGAAGTCCTCCCAGGCTGCAGCGCCCTCCGTCCCTGTGTAATACCTGCTGTGGAACTCCCTGTCCTGGAACATGTCTACCATGTTCTTGGGCACCTCCACCCGGAAGGTGGAACGGCTGGTGGCGCTCATGACCGTAAAGGCCTGCCCTCTGGGCGCCTGAATGATCTGCTCCTGCTCCGTCTCGCTGATGCCGCCCGCCTTTTCATACAGAGTACACAGATCGTGCATGTCGTTGGGCGCCAAGGCAAAGATAAAGCTGTACTGACAGGCGTTGATGATCGCCGTGGACTTTCTGGCGATCTCCTCGCTGCCCACAAAGTCCTTGATGTTCTGTGTGATAACGATCTGCATTCCGTTATACTTACGGATACGTTTTGCCAGCTGGAACATGAAGTCTAACGCGATGGGGAACTTGGCATCGATGAACACGTGTGCCTCGTCGATCACCACCACCACCTTGCGCTTTAATCCGTATTTCGAATTGTAGTCACGGTTTTTGATGATCTCATTGTCTATGTATTTTAACACCAGCAGCATCTGTGCGTTGGCAATGGTCGTATTCCGGTTCGACAGCATGGCCTGGAAGTTGAATACCGTGAAGTTCTCATCCGTCGTGACCGTGGAAGGACCGTTCCAGATATTCGCATTACGCCCGCCTGTGGAGAATTTCGCCACATAGTTTACCAATATGCGCAGCATGGAACGGATATATTCGTTGTCCGTCCGCTCGAACTCCTCCAGTACCGCATCGTACAGGTCGTCAAACACGGGATAATCCTCGGGTCTTAACTTCGACAGGTCCGTCTCCGGCGTAATGCCGCGATTGGTGTAAAGCCGCTCTGTCAGGTTATTCAGATACTCCAATGCATCCTTCTCGATATCCGGCAGGATCTGTCTGTAGAACTCCTCCAAAAACTGTAAGTGCGTCGCAAAGCTTCCCGCTGCGCCGCCGCCCTCCTCGTCATCATCCAACGCCGTAATGATGTGGAACGGATTCAGCCGCCCGTACTGGGCATTTGCCACGTTGATCACCTTGCCGTGGAGATTCTGCGCCAGCTCCGAATACTCGTTCTCCGGGTCGAGAATAAAGATCTTCGCGTCCTCGCTGGCCAGATTCGACAGGATACTCTTGGTCGCATAGGACTTACCAGAACCGGACTTTCCGATGATCACCATGTTGGAGTTGACACGCTCCGAATCCCTCCGGAAGAAATCAATGAACACCGGCACACCTTCGCTCGATCCCAGCTTGAATCCGCCCTCATCGGAAATATGGGCATAGATCCATGGATAACATGCCGCCAGCGAATTGGACGGAATACCTCGCCCGTTCTTCGCCTCCGGGTCATAGGCGCTCACCTGGGAGCCCACAAAGGCATTCATCTGGTTAAAGAAATGGTCGTTCAATCGGAAATTATTCTCCTGCCAGGTGCGGCGCACCGCCTTCTTCATACCCGAGATCTCCGGCAGCAGCGTATTCAGCTCATCCAGACCTCTCTGCAGTCTGGTGGACTGCACATCATAGGCAGTCACATAGATATTGCACTCCAACAGCTCCTCGCCCTCGCCCTGCAGGGTTGCCAGCAGGTTGCTCAGCGTATTGATGTGTCCCTCCAGTTCGATCCTCTTGGAATCCACGCCGGTCGCATTATACTGTCCACGCAGCTCCTGTAAGGAACGGTCGATGGTACGGATCGCCTTGCCTCTGTCCATGGGACTGCACTTCACCACTACCTTGGTGGCTTGCAGGCTCATCACCCCCGCAAGCCATGCATCGCCTACCCAGGCGGGATACTTCACCACGCGGAAATTATGGGTAACGATATCGTTCACTTCCACCGTCCTGTACTTCACATTTACCCGCTGGGGCATCGCCCACTGCGCGTAATCCTCCGGCTGATACTTCTCAATATCCCGTTCGTTGAAGTCCAGCTGGTTCGTATATTTCAAAAAGACTGCAAGCTCCTTTGAATCAAGCCTCCGGACAGTCATCTCCCCCTTCTCCAGGGAATCTATGGCAGCCTTGGTCTGAAGCTCCAGCTGCTTCTTGTCACTCTCAAAGAGACAGATATAGTAAAACGGTGCCACCACCTGTTTGTCGGTGCACAGGTGCCTTAACTCCGCCAGCCTGTCATTCTCGATATCCACTCTGGCCTGCAGCTCCTCCTCGGACATCATGCCGCTCTCGTAGGACTTGCGGATCTGCTCGAGTTTCTCTTCCTCTTTGGCTAAATACTTGTCATAAATGATCGGTCTCTCCAGCTTCACGATGTTCGCCGCGAAACCGATATGAACGCTCCTGAGCACCCTGCCCACGCCCATCTCAATGGAATTGTCTCTCCTGTGGGTGCTGAAAAAGCGAAACTCCACGGGGTCGATCTCAATGACAGTACCGTAATACTTTCCGCCGTACTCGATCAGGTTATCCTTGATCCCGGTGAATGCTATGACATTCTCCATAAACTCATAATCCGCATTCTCCGTCCGCTCCTGCTTTGCCTGCTTCTTCGCCTCTTTCTTAGCGGCGCTTCTCTGCGCTCTCGCGAGCCAGACCGCATTCTTCTCCTCCTCCGTCGCCGTCTTGCTCTTTAAGATCAGATTTTCCTGCCGGATCAGCTCCTTCTCGGATATACCATCCGCTGCTTTCGTCTCCTGTTTTCCAGCCGGTTTCGTTTTCTGTTTTGCTGCAGGCTTTGCTGCTTTTGCTGTCTGCTTTCCGGCGGTCTCCGCCTTTGCTGTCTTTGCTGTCTGCTTTCCGGCGGTCTCCGCCTTTGCTGCAGGCTTTGCGCCGGCCGTCTGTGTCAGCGGCTTCCCGGACTTTTTCGCCTTCTTCGCCTCTTTCTTGGCAGCGCTTCTCTGCGCTCTCGCCAGCCATACCGCGTCCTTCTCCTCGGCGGTGGCCGTCTTGCTCTTTAAGATCTTGTTCTCCCGCCTGATCAGCTCTTTTTCGGACAGAACCTCCTCCGGCTGTTCTGTCGGTTGCTCCTCCGGTTGTTCCGTTGTCTGCTGTTCCGCCAACGGCTCATCGCCTGCCACAGACTCCTGCTCCGGCTCCCTGTCGATCCGTTTCAGGGCATTCTCCCTGTTCTGATTTTTTTCCTTATAATTCTCCAGGAACTCATCCTTCACCGTGCCGTCGTGTTTCTTCAACAGCATCTCATCATCGTACACTCTTTCGTAGTGTCTGCCATACGCCAGATGCTTGATCATGTTAAGCACCATGACATAATTCGGCTCTGTGTCCAGACGCACCAGAAGCATGGCCGCGATGACCAGTATGATGATACACCCAACCAGCTTATAGGGCAGGGAAGATAAGAGTACCAATAACAGCATTGCCACCGCTATGCCGCCGATCAGTACATCCCACAGGGAAACCCCTTTGAACAGCTCTATCTGTACCTTTGTTTTACCGGGTATTAATCTCATAATGATTCAATGACTCCTCTTGTAATTCTTTATCACCGGCGCCGACGCCTCCCGGGCGTCACTTCTCCCCTCAGGAACGATAACTGCCGGGCAATGATGACTGTCCTCCTCCGCCACCGGATCCTTTGTCATCGCCTTTGGATTGTGTCTTATTATATGCCCACTTGCCCACAGCGTAGCCGCCCTTCGCGACACTGAACGCAGCACTGCCCGCGGCACCCAGCGTCTTCCCGAGAGCCATCGAGCCCATTGCCGCTGACGTCTCGCTTGCTGTCACGGACTGCATGCCGGCATTGTTCGCCAGGATACCGGTGATCACGCCGTTCGCCTTTCGGGACGCCATAAAACCGCTTACGATGAGGATCGTCTTCGCCAGCAGATTCAGGGTTCCGTCGTCAAACAAAACCAGCTTGCTGTTCAGGACGATGGGGATAAACAGAATGAGCAGTCGCATCGAGACCACGGTACCCATCACGCCGAAAACCTGCACTACAAAGGCTGTCGTCCACTGCTTCCGTTTCTCTCCGTCATCCAGAGGCTCTGTGGCAAAGAAAAGAGGACCCACGATATACAGGAACAGCATCATAAAAATCCGGGCGCCGCAGCTGAAAATGATGACCACCAGCTCAAAAATGAGCAGAGCTGCGATCCCATAGGCAAGCAGATAACTGTAGCTGCCGGGGCTGATGCTGAAATCCGACCGTACCTGGTCAAAATCATAAATACTCTTATCGCCGTAATAGTAAGCGCTGCGCAATCCGTCCGTCATCTCCGGATTCTCGTTATACTGAGAATTCTTTGCCGCCGACATGGTTCCGATCAGGAACGCGAAACGATCCAATGCCACGCTCTCCGTCTTCACCTGATAGGTCCTCTTGTAGGAACTGATCGGGCGCAGATTACGGTTTGTCTTCAGCACCTGCATGGCGTTCTTGATGGATTTTGACACACCCTCATTATAGACATCCACAGGGATATCCGACGTCAGGTTCGCCGAATGCGCGATCTCCTCCAGCACAGACTGCCAGGTATCTATCTTCCTCCCGTTGTTCACCGTTTCATAATGGAAATCAAACACCCCCTGCTGGCTCAGGTAATTCAGATCCGGTCGGATCTCGTTAAAGCAGCTGTTGATATTATAGGTGCTGGAAGCCGATTCACTCAGGGAATAATTTGCAATAACGTTCAGACATCGCCCCATAGCGGCGTACTGCTCATCCTTGAACTCGATGTACGGTGCCTGATCCAACACCTCCCCATAATCAAAGATAAAGGTGATCTGCTGCATCAGCACATTGCTGAACGCCAGCGTTGCCACCATGATCGCATTCATGCTCACGATCAGCAGAAGCCCCTTGGCAAGACTCCCCAGGATCTGTCCCATGGAACGCTGATCCTTGTCTCTGCCGTCAAACATCTTCCTCGCCACAGCGATGATCGCGGCACCGAAGGCTAACGAGACACCCAACAGCGCAAATCCCCAGTAGATATTGCTGATCGTATGGTTGTTGAAAAAGACCTCCAGCAGATAGGTCGGTTTCCCGTCATAGGTTACCGTCTCCTGCCCGGAGAATATCTTGAACATCTGGTCCAGATAGCCCACGATCCGGCACAGCCCGGCGATGATCAGATAAAACAGCTTGTAGATCGTATTCTCCAGCACATAATCAAAGGCACTCTTGAGCGCATTCCCGATCATATCCGGTATCCCCGCGAAGAAATCGCCTATATCGCTGAAAATATCCAAAGAATAGACGGTAGATGTCGTATATATTTCAAACAGATTGAACAAACCCATACTTTATTCTCCCTTATATGCTATCGAGAAAATCGTTATCTGACGCGCAGATGCTTCTTGTAATACACGTACAGTGCCACCACAGTGATCACCACCCCCAAAAACAGAAGCCCAAAGATCGCACCGTTCCTGTCCAGATAGAGCATGATCGCAAACGGGTAAACAGTGGAGTTTCCCGCCGGATCAGTGACCGTTGCCTCATATCTCCCGGTCTGTGTCAGCACACGGGCCATCACCATGCTGTACTCCTTGCCGTCCTTCGTGACGACGAGAGTGTCCTCTTCCGCTTTCCCCGTAATTGCCACAGGCCCTCTCGCCTTGCCTTTCTCGTCCACACCCTCCAGGACCAGCGTAGGAGGCGTCGTGTCAACCGTCACATCCAGCGTATAGGGCTCTCCCGTCTTGGTGCACTCATAGCTGACAATGTAGCGTCCCTCCTCCGTCATATCGATAAAGTTCCGGGACCAGTTCGTTGCCTCCCCGTTCCTCGTGGCATTCGTGAGCCTAAACCCCTCCGGCATGGTGTAGTTCAACACCTGATTGGTTATGCCTTTCACGATCCAATAGGAGAAAAGCTGTGTCGTCTGTCCGGCATTCGTGATCTCCAGCGTATAGCTGCCCGGAGTCTCCAGCTCTCCGCCGGTAAACTCCGCGGGATAACCGTCCAGATAAAGCGTCGCCGTCAGATTCTCCGGGATCTGGATATTGACTGTCCCCCGCACGATCATACCGTCCGCCACCGTCGCGTACACATCCTCATCGCCGGCATAGTACCCGAACAGCTTCTTCTCTCTGTCATAATACATTTTGCCCGTGATCCACACCTTGTTGGAAGTGGTCTGACCCGCGCCTGCGTCATCCGCGGGGGTCATCAGCTCCCCGGTGAAGGAATCCAGCTCTCCGAAGGTATCCTGTGCTGCCTGCACATGCAACACAGCACACGACTGTGCAAGCTGCACTCCTTCGCCATACTGCCTCTGCTCCGTGGACACCTCCTCCTTAACGCCACACGGGATCACACCAAACGCCGTCAGGATGATCCCTGCCGCCAGGAACCGCCGCACGCATCCAAGCCATTTCAAATGCACCCTTTGCGCCTTACGTGTCCCCTGCGTCCTATCTGTCTCCTGCATTCTATGCGATTCCCGCATTTTCAGCTTCTCCTGCATTTTACGCATCCTCTTCCTCGTCCTCGTCTTCCTCGTCCTCAAGCACTGCCTCATTCCGCACTGCCAGATCATAGAACACCTCATCCGCGCGGAACATATTGCTACGGATCTCACCCAGATCCATCTGCCCCATCTTATAATACTTGCACAGATAGCTGGGCGTATATTTCGTCATTAACGGATAATTACCGAAGGTCACGATGATGGCATTACCCGTGGATTCCTTATTGTTCAGCTTCTGCAGCTC
>CADBNO010000090.1 GCA_902796105.1 uncultured Lachnospiraceae bacterium
AAAAGTGCTAGCATTTTCGTATAGCAACGTCAAAAAAGTGCTATCACTTTTGTATAGCACTGAGAAAATATCAGGGGTTTCAGGGGATTAGGCCCCTGACGAGTGCAAAAGGGACGGAGACGTCTCTTTTGCGTATCGCGCCATACCAGAGGCGGTGTTTTGACGCCAAAATGAGACCATTAATGCACAGAAAACGGATAAGAAAGAAAATGCGTTTTGCTAGCATTTTACTTGTCAATAGGATTAAAAATATAATTTTTTGAAAGCCAAATCGGACTATCATTAACTTTTCTCCCAGCAGATCATGTCCTACAATTAAGGCATAGGCGGTACGCATATTGTACATGCCGGAACAAATAATTTGTTGTAACGAGGTGTCTGCGAGTAGGAGGAAATGAATTGCAGATCGAAAAGAATCTCGACAAGAATTCCAAGAAGATCACGATACGCTATGTCATAGAAAGAGAATATTTATCCCGCATTACTGTCACGGAACTGATCAGCCGGATCATACGCTCCCATGCCGGAGAGGATAGGAGGAAGCATGGGGCGGGTGGTATGGAAACGATGGATGATGAGGCGGCAGATGGCTGAAAAACAAAATCTAAAACCTTTGGAAACTCCTTGGAAATCCGGTTGCCGTATAGTAAAATATGGGTAAGGGTTCAGCAGCCTGCAGGTGAAATGATATGAAGAAAAATATTCTTTTCCATGTGGCTGTGTATATCAGGTTATCCAAGGAGGACGGTGATAAGGCGGAGAGTGACAGTATCGGGAATCAGAGAAAGTTGATAGCGGATTTTTTGAAGGGCAAAGAGGAATTGATCCTGCATGATATTTATGTGGACGACGGATTTTCGGGGACGAATTTTGATCGTCCGGCGTTTCGGCGGATGATGGCGGACATTGAGGCCGGGAAGGTGAATTGTGTGGTCGTGAAGGATCTGTCCCGGTTCGGGCGTGATTATATCGATACGGGGAAGTATCTGGAGCGGTATTTTCCGGACAATGATGTGCGGTTCATCTCGATCACGGACAACATTGACAGTGAGAAACAGTCGTATGATATGCTTTTGCCGATCAAGAACATTTTCAATGAGCAGTATGCGAGGGATATTTCGAAGAAGATCCATGCCTCTATGCAGACAAAGCAGAAGGCGGGGGAGTTCATCGGTGCGTTTGCGTCCTATGGGTATCGGAAGTCGGAGGCGGATAAGAATAAGCTGGTCGTTGATGAGTATGCGGCGGAGGTGGTGCGGCGGATTTTTGCGCTGTATATCAAGGGGTATGGGAAGATAAGGATTGCGGGGATGCTGAACGAGGAGGGGATTGTGTGTCCCTCGGAGTATAAGCGGCTGAATGGCGACAATTATCGGAACTCGAACCGTCTGGAGAGTACTTCTTATTGGACGTATTCCACGATCAACCGGATATTGCGGAATGAAATGTATATCGGAAATATGGTGCAGGGCAGAAAGTTTCAGCGGATGCGGAGTCGGGCGAGGCTGCGGGACAGAGAGGATTGGATCGTGGTGCCGGGGACGCATGAGGCGATCATCGACAGGGACACCTGGGAGAAAGCGCAGAATCTGTTGGGGCGCAGGACGAGAAAGCTGGATTTCGATGCGGATGTGAGTATTTTCGCGGGTTTTCTCAAGTGTGGAGATTGTGGGAAGTCGCTGGTGAAGAAGCGGGGGACGCCCGGACACGGAGAGGGAATTGTGAATTATTACTGTGGCGGGTATGTGCATTCCGGCAGGAAGTTCTGTACGCCTCATGGGATACCGCACCGGACGCTGGAGCAGATTGTGCGGGAGGATTTGCGGATGGTTATTCAGAATGTGGGTGATCTGAAGAAAATCGTGGAGGCGCAGGAGATGCTTTGTGTAGATGAGAAACCATATGCTCAAATCCAGACATCAGAAACCGAATGTGCCAAGATGCAGGCAGAGCTGGAGCGGGTGCGCAGGCTGAAAAAATCCGTGTATGAGGACTATCGGGAAGGATTGATTTCCAAGGAGGAATTTGTCACCTACAGAGAAGATTATGTGAAGAAAGAGGTACTGTTGGAGAGACAGTTGGAAGGCTTGAAGGAAAAGGCGGGCAAAGCGGATAGGGAACACATGACGAGTGTGTTCGAGACGCCTTGGATCAAGCGGTTGTTGGAGCTTGGGGATGTGGAGTGTCTGGACCGGGAAATCGTGGTGGAGATGCTGCATGAGATCCGGGTATACGAGAATTGCAGAATTGTGATTGTCTATAACTTTTCGGATGAGCTGGATGATCTGTTTCAAGATGCTTATGAGCAGGAAGGAGTCAAATGAAGTCAAATGTACAAGTTATGACAGATAGTGCAGGCCATAAAATAGTGGTGCTGCCGGAAATTATTTTTAAGAACAAGCAGAATATAGACTGGAAAGCAGTAGAGGCTTATCTGCGGCGGTATGTGGGCGAAATAATTACGATTGTTGAAACACAGGATGTGGTTTATATTGGAAGTGCTTTTCCGGAGGAGTTTAAGGGATCTAAATATACAAAGCGTTTAAAAGGTGCCAATGCTAAAGTGAAAGCAAATGCGGCACAAGGCATTACGAAGATGCTGGAGATTGCTACGGATAAGCGTTTCAAGGAAAATCGTGAAGAGAAACACAGTGAAAATGCAGGAAACGGTTGGTATTATTATACAACACGCTTTGCGATGCCGATTTATGAGAATGAAACTAAAACGGATAACTACAATGTGTTTTCAGCTTGTTTGCTTGTGAATCATGCAGAGAATGGAAAAATGTATTTGTATGATTTAGTAGACATAAAAAGGGAAGCGCGTACCCCACTCACGATCAGCGAGCTGACCCCGTGGTAAAAAAACCGCTTCCCTTTGAACATAAGATAACATCTTAGAGAGAAATTGTCAAATATTTTTGGCGAAAATCTCGAATTCTAAAGATCAAATTACGATTCGATACCATTCGGTAAAATTTACCGCAATTTACTATCACCACATGGCGGCGCCAACCCCGGCGCGTTGTACAACGGCAGACGGGAGTCGGATGACGCATTGGCGCTTGTGATGGCGGTGGGATCCATTTTGGAGAATAACGGTGTGGATGTGTATTACACGCGCACTACGGATATTTATGAGTCGCCTTATCAGAAGGCGCAGGAGGCGAATGAGGTGGGAGCGGACTATTTTGTGTCCATCCACAGGAATTCCAGCCCCTACCCGAATCAGTACAGCGGGGTGGAGTCGCTGGTGTACAGCCGGTATAGTCCGGCGGCGCAGATGGCATACAATATCAATGCGCAACTGGAGCAGGTGGGCTTCACAAATCTGGGGGTGAATGAGCGACCGAATCTGGTGGTGTTGAATGCAACGTCCATGCCGGCGGTGCTGGTGGAAGTCGGGTTTATCAATACGGATGCGGACAACGAGCTGTTGGATGACCGGTTTCAGGAGGTGGCGCAGGCTATCGCAGTGGGAATCCTAAATAGTTTGTGATTGGAAGATTGGTGATCGCCTGATTGGTGGCTTGGCAGTGATCTGCAGGGAAAGTGCGAAATTGCAAGACAATAAAAAGACAGTGGTTTCTCGAATAAATAGTAAATTTGGAGTAGATACCGCTGTCTTTTTGTTGTAAAATAATCTTTGTTTAAGATGAATGAGGGCAATCAGGGCGGTCAGAGCGATCAGGGCGGTTAGAGCAATGATGCAGTTAGGGCAATAAACGCAGTCAGGGCAATAAACGCAGTCAGGGCAATGAAAGCCATCAGCGCAATGAACAGTCAGGGGATCAGCGCAGAGGGAATTGCGCATGTGAAAGTTGAAGTGAAGATGGATCAGATTGACAAAAGGGATATATGGGATAAAAAGCACGATCAGCAGGTGGAAACGCAGGCTGAAGGACAGGTGGAAACGCAGGCAAAAGTGCAGGCTGAAGGGCAGGTAGAAGCAGAAGCGCAATCCGGGCGGACGCAGTCGAAGAAGGTGGACATGACCACGGGCTCGATCATGGGCAAGGTGTTTTTGTTTGCCATCCCGATCATTATAGGCAATGTGCTGCAGCAGCTGTACACGACGGTGGACACCTTGGTGATCGGAAATTTCTGCGGGGAGACTTCTCTGGCGGCAGTGGGAACAAGTGCACAGCCGGTGGAGGTGTTATTGTGTATTTTTCTGGGGATCGGAACCGGAGTGTCGATCCTGGTTTCGCAGTGTATGGGCGCCAATGACTGGGAGCGGATGAAGAAGATCGCGGATACGGCGGTGTTTTTTGTGTATGTATGCGGGCTGCCGCTCTGTGTGATCGGCTATTTTGTGTCGCCGCTTATTTTGCACTGGATGGGGGCACCGGCGGATACATGGGATGCAGCGGTGACCTATACACGAATTGTTTTTTTCGGGGCGCTTGGAAATATCGGGTACAACATGAATGCGGGAATTTTGCGGGGGATGGGAGACAGCAAGGCATCTCTGTGGTTTCTGGTGGTGTCCTGCGTGGCAAATATTGTGCTGGACCTGGTGCTGGTGGCCGGTTTTGGCATGGATGTAGGTGGTGCAGCGTTAGCTACCACATTGGCGATGTATCTGTCCTGGGGGATCAGTATCCGGTATATCAGGAGCAAATTTCCGCAGGTGGGATTCCCTGTTTTTTCAAAGGTATTTGACGGTTATGAGATGAAGCAGATCATCTCTATCGGGCTGCCTATCGGGTTGAATAATTCGCTGTATTCGCTGGGGCATGTAGCGCTGCAGACGTTAGTGAATGCGCAGGGATCCTCGTTTATGGCGGGAGCGTCTGTGGCAGGCAGGGTGACGGGACTGACCAATGTGGCGATCACGGCGCTGTCCTCGGCGGCGACGACGTTCTCCGGACAGAATTATGGGGCGAAGAATTTTGACAGATTGCGGAAAGGCTATATCAAGATCCCGGTGATATCGGGAATGATCACGCTGGCGGCAGCTCTTTGCGTGATCTCGTTTCGAATGCCCATTCTGCGTTTTTTCAGCAGGGATGAGCTGGTGTTGATGTATGCCAGCCGGTATGTATTTGTGATGCTGTTGTCGCAGTGGCTGTATGCGATCTTTAACGGGGTGATCTGTGTGGTGAACGGCGTAGGGCTGATCCGGTATTCCACGGTGGTAAATATTCTGATGCTGTGGGCGGTGCGGATCCCGGCGGCATATCTGATCAGCCGCTATTTTGACGGGACGTATGTGATGTTGTGTTTCCCTATCAGTTTCGGGTTCGGCATGGTGATGATGCTGGGTTATTATGTGTTCTCGCCGCGATGGAAGGAGATCATCCGGACGGGGCTGGAGGGTGGCATATCAGATCTGCAGATGTCATAAAATGGGGTGAAGGCTCATAGGACGGTATCCGATGGCAGGTGGATGGACGGAAAGCGGAAAATGGATCGTTGCAGGCGTGATGGCTGTGCAGGAAAATGAATTGTGGAAGTGGCGCGATATGCTCCGGTTTGCAGGAGGTATTGCGCTTTTTCTGTATGGCATGTACCGGATGGGGGATGGAATTTCTGCGCTTGCGGGCGGAAGAATGAAGATATTTTTGGAACGGATGGCGAAGACGCCGCTTCGGGCAGTGGCAGCGGGAGCGGGAGTAACGGCGTTGCTTCAGTCATCGTCGGCGGTGACAGTCATGGTAGTGCAGTTTACGGATGCGGGAATGATGGGGCTGCGGCAGGCGGCAGGGATCATCATGGGAGCAAATGTAGGGACGTGTGTGACGGCGTGGCTGCTGGGGGCGCCGAAGCTGGGAAGATATTTTGTGGGCGCGGCTTTGGCGGGAGCCGTGATCTTGCAGGGCATGGGCGGCAGGATACATAGAGCGCGCAGACCGGACAGGGTGATAGCTGCGGATGCGAAAATAAAGGGGGCAGCGGCAGCAGAAAAGGCAACGTCAACGGAGCGGGCAGCATCAACAGGGAGTGCTGCAGCAAGGGCCGGTGCGGCAACTTTGTTCGGGTTTGCACTTTTATTTCTGGGAATGGAGGGAATGCAGGCGGGGACGGCGTCATGGGCAGACTCCCCGGCTTTTCGGCGGCTGCTCATACGTTTCTCCGATCCGATGGAGGGAATTTTGGCGGGAGCTTTGGTCACGGCGGTGCTGCAATCGTCTTCGGTGTCAGTGGGGATATTGCAGGCTTTGAGTGCGGGGGGAGGCATACGGTACGCGACCGCGATCCCGGTGATCCTGGGGCAGAATATCGGCACCTGTGTGACGTCGTTATTGTCTTGCATCGCTACAGGAGTTAAAGGACGGATGGCGGCAGTGTTGCATTTGCTCTTCAATGTGGTGGGAGCGGGGATTTTTCTGTTCGGATTCTGTGGATTGCAGCGTGTGTTGAAGTTTCCGTTTCTGAGCAGACCGGCGGACGGATTGGGGATAGCGGTGATCCATACGGTGTTTAATCTGGGGACTGCTGCGGTTTTGCTGCCTCTTTTGTATATCCGGGATGTGAAAAGCGGGGAGAGTAAGCCGGAGCAAAAGAAAACGACCGGATTTCGGGAAGATTCTCAAAATCGGTCGTTTCAGGTTTTTTATAAATGATCTGTTGCTGTATCTGCTACAGGATGCGTTTCCTGCTCATGTGCCGGTTCGGAAGAAGTATCGGCGGCAGCTGTTGTATTGGCTGCATCGGCTGCGGTCTCATCTCCAATAGCTTCCTCTGAAGTATCAGAGGTTCCGGTTTCCGATTCCGCACTTTCCGGTGCGGGAAGGGTGAGCAACACCTTAGAGATGCGGTTCTGGTTCATTCCCTGAACCTGTAGTTTCATGCCGTTTTCCAAAGTGATCTCTTCGCCGTCCTCAGGCAGACGGTCAAGGTGCTCGATCAGGACGCCGCCGATGGAGTCGTAGTCCTCGCTCTCCAGATCGATCTCCAGCGCGTCATTGATGTCATCCAGTTTCATTCCGGCTTCCACAAGGTAGGTTCTGTCATCTATAGTCTGGATCAGCTCGTCTTCATCCTCATCATATTCGTCGCGGATCTCGCCTACGATTTCTTCCAACAGATCTTCCAGGGTCAGCATGCCGACGGTGGCGCCGTATTCATTCAGAACAAAGGTCACGTTAGTCGTCTTTTCCCGGATTTCCAGAAGCAGGTCGGCCACTTTTTTGTACTCGTGAGTATAGTGGGCATCTCTGAGGATGTCGCGTACCCGGAAGTCCTCCGCGTGAGCGGTCAGGATAAAGTCTTTGATATTGATGAGTCCGATCATGTTGTCCTTATCGTCCTGATAGACGGGGAGGCGGGTGTACATGGATTCGCGGAAGATATGTAGCACTTCCTCATAGGTGGCCTCCACATTGATGGTCACCATGTCGATCCGCGGGATCATCACATCCTTGGCCAGCGCATCGGAGAAGTCAAATACGTTGTAGATGATCTCCCGTTCTTCTTTTTCAATGACGCCGTCTTCATGGCTGACATCCACGTAGGTTTTCAATTCATTTTCCGTCATGGTGCTGGCTTTCTGATTGGGGTCAATGTGCAGGACCTTCATCACAGCCTGAGCCAGCTTGTCCACAATGAAGATCAGTGGTGTGAGAAACTGGATCAGCCCGAAGATCAGGTTGGCATATGCCAGAGCCAGCTTTTCATTCGCAACCATTGCCCAGGTTTTGGGAACGATCTCGCCGCAGATCAGCACGACGATCGTCAGGATCGCTGTGGCGATGCCCACAGGAAGACTGATCTTCAAAGCCAGCGTGGTGGCCAACGCAGAAGCGGACAGGTTTACAATATTGTTGCCGATCAGGATGGCGCTGAGCATTTTACTGTAACGGTCGAGAATTTTGTTGACCGTGGCAGCCCGTCTGTTTCCTTCTTCCTCTAAAGCACGCATGCGGATACGGTTCACTGTGGTAAGCGCGGTCTCGGCCGAGGAGAAAAAGCCGGACAATAGAACAAGTATGATCAGAACGATAAATTGAATGATGGTTCCGGCATCTGCGGCCGGAGGTTGTATGGCACTTGGGTCCAAAAATGTTCACTCCTTTTTGTGTATATGATCTGTGTGGTGTCGGGGAATGCCCCGAAAAATATATTTAACAGAAAATATACAATAATGTATGGATGTTGTCAAGTTTTTCCGGAAAACGGAATATAAATGAAGTAATAGTCCGTTGCGGACAGCTTTTTTAAAATCCGGTGGAGGAGGAGAGAAATATGAATGTGTCGGGAGTAAGTCTGTCTGTTTTGAAAGGGGTTTTATTTTCCTACATATTGACAGCAGGGATGTTAATGTTGCTTGCGTTTGCTCTGTTTAAGATGGAGCTGACGGAAAAACCGGTTGCCATCGCGATCATTGTGATCTATGTGGTGGCTACGTTGTTTGCCGGTTTTATCACGGGAAAAAAGTGTAAGAGCAGGAGATTTTTGTGCGGGTTGCTGACGGGGGTGGCGTATTTTATGGTACTGGCGCTGGTTTCACTGGCGGTGAAGCAGGATGCAGCGCTGGGCAGTTCGTTTTTCACTACGCTGGCACTATGCGCAGGCGGCGGAATGCTTGGCGGAATGCTGAGTTGACAGATAAAACAAACTGTGGTATACTACAAAAAAATTTGTTGCTCACAGATTTTTATTTACAAGGAGGCTTATTTTATGAAGCACATTAAGACATTGACTACAAGAGATCTGAAGGAATCCATGAAGAAGGGCGGCTGCGGTGAGTGCCAGACATCCTGCCAGTCTGCATGCAAGACTTCCTGTACCGTAGGCAATCAGAGTTGCGAGAAGATTAAATAATCAGACCGGAGATCGAATCGAAAAATGGACTGGCGGCAAGCAGCGATGGAATTCGCTGCTTTCGTTGTGTCAAAGCGAAGAACGTTTTCGGCGAAAAGAAGGCGGTCTGACGAAAGGATTACCATGATACATCAGTATAAAAGTAACGGCTATAATATCGTTATGGATGTGAACAGCGGTTCTGTGCATGTAGTCGACGATATTGTATATGACATGATCCCTTTGGTGGAGCCATTGGTGAATGAAGGGATCAAGGATGCGGATACTATTCGGGCGGCGGTATTGCATCTCGCGAATCTCCCGTATCCGGAGGCAGATGTGACAGAGGCTGTTGATGAAGTGTTGGAGCTGGAGAAGCAGGGGCAGCTGTTCGCACCGGACATCTATGAGAATTATGTATTTGATTTCAAAAAAAGGCAGACGGTGGTGAAGGCATTATGTCTGCACATTGCCCATGACTGTAACCTCGCATGCAAATATTGTTTTGCCGAGGAAGGCGAATATCATGGCAGGCGGGCGCTCATGAGTTTTGAGACCGGGAAGAAGGCATTGGATTTTCTGGTGGCGAATTCCGGCAACCGGGTGAATCTGGAGGTGGATTTCTTCGGCGGTGAGCCTCTGATGAACTGGGAGGTGGTAAAGCGCCTGGTGGAGTACGGACGAAGTCTGGAGGAGCCGAACAACAAGAAATTCCGGTTTACATTGACTACAAACGGGGTATTGTTGAACGATGAGATTCTTGAGTTTGCCAATAAAGAGATGGCAAATATTGTGCTGAGTATCGATGGGCGCAAAGAGATCCATGATAAGATGCGCCCGTTCAGAGGTGGTTCGGACAGAAGCAGTTATGACGTGATCGTGCCAAAGTTTCAGAAGGTGGCCGAGAGCCGTAACCAGATGAATTATTATGTCAGAGGTACTTTTACCCATTATAATCAGGATTTTGCATCGGACGTACTGCATCTGGCAGATCTGGGGTTCAAGCAGATTTCTGTAGAGCCTGTGGTAGCGCAGCCGACGGATGATTATGCGATCACGGATGCGGATATCCCGATGCTGCTGGAGGAATATGACAGGCTGGCACAGGCGATGATCAAACGGAAAAAAGAGGGACGGGCTTTCAATTTTTTCCATTTTATGATAGACTTAACCGGTGGTCCCTGTGTGGCAAAGCGTCTTTCCGGATGTGGTTCGGGCACGGAATATCTGGCCGTAACCCCTTGGGGAGATCTGTATCCCTGCCATCAGTTTGTGGGGAACGAGGATTTCCTGATGGGAAATGTGGATGAGGGCGTGACCAGAGAAGATATCCGGGATCAGTTCAAATGCTGCAATGTATATGCGAAGGAGAAGTGCAGGAAGTGTTTCGCAAAGTTTTACTGCAGCGGCGGATGTGCGGCGAATTCCTACAATTTCCACGGTAATATCAACGATGCCTATGATGTGGGATGTGAGCTGCAGCGGAAGAGAATAGAATGTGCCATCATGCTGAAAGTGGCTGAGATGGATGAAGAAGAATAAAGTTACCAATTTATTTTTATTAATATTAAGAAGAGAGGACAGAAAAAAATGAAAAAGAGCAAGGCAATCGTAATTCTGCTCTGCGCAATCCTTGCGCTTGTCGGACTTACCTATGTGGACATTTTCGGGTACGACGGCGCAGGTGCCGGAAGCGCTTCAGACATCAGTCTGGGCCTGGATCTGGCAGGCGGTGTCAGTATCACGTATCAGGCGGTCGGGGATGAGGCTCCCAGCACCACTGATATGGCAGACACGATCTACAAGCTGCAGCAGCGTGTAGAGACCTACAGTACAGAGGCAATCGTGTATCAGGAAGGATTAGATCGTATCAATATCGAGATTCCCGGTGTTAGCGATGCAAATGCTATCCTGAAGGAGTTGGGTAAGCCAGGTTCCCTGTATTTCATTGCGCAGACCGATGATGCCGGTAATCAGAACTACTCCGTGCAGTTGTTGACGGATGCAAATGGAAATACGTATACCGGTTATGGTCTGAATAAGACCATCGAAGAGATGCTGGCGGACGGTTCCATTGTACTGATGGGTACGGATGTCAAGGACGCCCGCGCGGTGACCACGCAGGACAGCATGCAGAATTCCATGTTTGCGGTAAGCCTGACCATGACGGATGAGGGAACCCAGAAGTTTGCGGATGCGACCAGACGGGCTTATCAGAACGGCGAGACCATTGCGATTTATTATGACGGCGAATTCGTCAGTGTACCCAGCGTATCATCTGTGATCACAAACGGCAGCGCGCAGATCTCACCTATGGAAAGCGCAGCGGCAGCGGAACAGCTTGCCTCCACGATCCGTATCGGCGGCCTGAAAGTGGAATTGGAGGAGTTGCATTCTAAAGTGGTAGGAGCGCAGTTGGGTGTGGAGGCAATCTCCACCAGCCTGAAGGCAGGTGCGATCGGATTGGGTATTGTGATCGCGTTCATGATCGTGGTTTATCTGATCTCCGGTTTTGCCGCTTCCATTGCGCTTTGCCTGTATGTGGCAATGATCGTATTGCTTTTGAACGGTTTTGATATGACTTTGACGTTGTCCGGCGTAGCCGGTATCATTCTTTCCATCGGTATGGCGGTAGATGCAAACGTGATCATCTTCGCACGTATCCGCGAGGAGATCGCAGCGGGCAAGACTGTGTATAATGCGATCAAGACAGGTTATGAAAAAGCATTATCCGCTATTGTGGACGGTAATATCACAACTTTGATCGCTGCAGGTGTGCTGTTCTTCCTGGCACCCGGTACGATCAAGGGATTTGCGGAAACGCTGGCTCTGGGTATTGTGCTGTCCATGTTTACCGCTCTCGTTATCACTAAATACATCATGTATGCATTCTATGCGATCGGCGTGAGAAATGTGAAGTGGTACGGTGTGGCAAAGGATCGCAAGCCGGTTAATTTCCTGTCCAAAAAGAATCTGTTCTTTGGTATTTCACTCGCTGTGATCGTAGCTGGATTTGTGATCATGGGTGTGAATAAGGCCAATACCGGCGATATGCTGAATTACAGCCTGGAGTTTAAGGGTGGTACAGCGACAACAGTTACCTTTAATGAGAGTATGTCTCTGGAGGAGGCAACGGCTACCGTGGTTCCTGTGATCGAGCAGGTGACCGGCAGCGCGGTTCAGGTACAGAATGTACAGGAGTCCAATGAGATCATCTTTAAGACGAACAGTCTGAATGTGGAGCAGAGAGAGGCATTGAATGCAGCGTTGATCGAGAATTTCGGTGTATCTGAGGCTATGATCACCTCCGAGACGATCAGCTCCACGATCAGCAATGAAATGAAATCAGATACGATCATTGCGGTGGTGGTTGCTATTGTGTGTATGCTGATCTATATCCGGATCCGTTTCAAGGATCTGCGTTTCGGTGTCAGCAGTATTGCCGCATTGGTTCATGATGTGTTGGTAGTGCTGGCATTCTATGCGGCAGCTAAGGTATCCGTGGGCAACACGTTTATTGCATGTATGTTGACAATCGTAGGTTATTCGGTCAATGCGACTATCGTTATCTTCGACCGCGTGCGTGAGAATATGGCGGTGATGTCAAGAAAGGATGATCTGCAGGATGTGGTGAACAAGAGTATCACGCAGACCTTAACCAGAAGTATCTTTACGTCTCTGACCACCTTTATCATGGTTGCGTGCCTGTATGTGTTGGGCGTGACCAGCATTCGGGATTTTGCGTTGCCTTTGATGGTAGGTATCGTATGCGGCGCTTACTCGTCTGTATGCATCACCGGTGCATTGTGGTATGTATTGAGACAGAAGTTCCCGGCTAAAACAGCAAAATAAGGTTGTTTGGGCGGTCACACAGACCGGATCGGCAACAGGTTCGGACAGACATAATAAAACAATAAATAAACAAGGCGCCGGAATAGAGTGTTCCGGCGCCTTTTGTAAAAGGTGACAGAGATGGAAAAGTGGCTGGTTGCAGCGAAAAAAGCAGATTTTAACAAGTGGGCGACGGATTTTGGCATTGATCCCGTGGTGGCCAGGATCCTGCGCAACAGAGAACTGACGGATGAGGAGCAGGTGCAGAGATTTTTGCGGGGAACCCTGGAGGATTGCCATTCCTACAGGCTGTTGAAGGATATGGACAAAGCGGTGGAGATCATAGATACCGCAATCGGGCAGGGGCAAAAAATCCGTGTGATCGGGGATTATGACGTGGATGGGATCTGCTCCGCCTACATTCTGACGAAAGGTTTTGCCTGGCTGGGGGCAAATGTAGACACGGCAATTCCACACCGGATTCATGACGGATATGGATTGAATGACCATTTGATCGAGCTGGCCAAGGCGGATGGCGTGGAGTTGATCGTCACCTGCGACAACGGCATTGCGGCGGCCGGTCAGATCGCGCTTGCGGCATCCCTGGGCATTAAGGTTGTTGTGACAGATCACCATGAGGTGCCGTACGAGCTTGAGCGGGATCCGGAAACAGGGGCGGAGGTCAGGAGAGAGATCCTGCCGCCGGCAGCGGCTGTGGTAGATCCCAAGCAGAAGGATTGTACCTATCCATTCAAGGGTATTTGCGGCGGTATGGTGGCTTATAAATTGATGCAGGCCTTGCTGGGGCGGAGGAAGAGCAGGCTGGCAGATGAAGAAGACGGTGCGTCAAAGCAAGACAGCGCATCAAAGCAAGGAGTCAAAAGCTGCGACAGCGAGACACTGTTGGAGGAATTACTTGAATTTGCCGCTTTTTCCACAGTCTGTGATGTGATGGAATTATTGGATGAAAACCGGATCGTAGTGAAGGAAGGTCTGAAGCGGATGCAACACAGCCGCAACCTGGGATTACAGGCTTTGATCGAGGTGAACGGCCTGGATTCTGCAAAGATCTCAGCTTATCATCTGGGATTCGTCATAGGACCATGTCTGAATGCAACCGGCAGACTGGATACAGCAAAGCGCGCGCTGGAGCTTTTGCAGAGTGAAAATAAGACGCAGGCGATGCAGCTGGCGGCAGAGTTAAAGGAATTAAACGACAGCCGGAAAAATCTGACAGCAGAGGGCGTGGAGCAGGCGGAGCGTTATATCCTTGAGCGGCATATGGAGCAGGATAAGGTATTGGTGATCTATCTGCCGGATGTGCACGAAAGTCTTGCAGGCATCATAGCCGGACGGATCAGGGAGAGCTATAACAAACCGACTATTGTGCTGACAAAGGGAGAGGACGGGGTGAAAGGGTCCGGGCGTTCCATCGAAACATATCATATGTATGATGCACTGACGCAGGTGAAGGATCTGTTCACGAAATACGGCGGGCATAAGATGGCAGCCGGGCTTTCGCTGGAGGAGACTCATGTGACGGAGTTGCAGAGACGGTTGAATGAAAACTGCAGGTTGACGGAGGCGGATTTTGTTCCGGTGATACATATTGATGTTCCGATGCCTGTGGATTATGCGACGGAGCAGCTGGCGGGACAACTGGAAATCCTGGAGCCATTTGGTGTGGGGAATCCCAAACCGTTATTTGCACAAAAAGATCTGTGTTTTCTTACAGCGACGCGGATGGGCACGAGCGGAAAATGTGCCCGGTTTGGCGTCTTAACGCCGGGCAATAGAAGAGTGCAGATGGTGATCTTTCGTAATCTGGATAAATTTGAGGCGCTTTTGGTCGAAAAATACGGACCGGACAGTGTGGACAGACTTTATGCGGGTCAGGGAGATTACCGGCTGTCAGTAGTTTATCAGCTTGGTCTGAATACTTATCGGGGGATCACGGAGAAGCAACTGATCATTCAGAATTTTTGTTAATAAATTTCATTTTTAGATTTTGGACACATTTTGGACACATTTTTGTTTTAGAATCTAAACTAAGATAGTTGAGAAATTCACTATCTCCCCCTCATAAGAAAACGGAAGAGTACCCGGTGATGCCGGGTCTTTTCTGGTTTTTAGGGGCTTTTTTGTATTTCGGGATAAACGGAGAAAGAGATGTAAAATCTGGAGCAGGCAAAAGAAAAGGAAAGGTGAATCGGGCAGGTTTGTAAAAAAAGGGTGGTAGAATTGCTTAAAGTGGAGTAGAATAAAAATGTTAGAGTAGCAAATTTCGGAGGGTGGAACATGCTGTTACAGGAATTGCTGGAGCGGTTGGAATACGAATGTATACAGGGATCGACGGAGCGGGATGTGAGTGCGGTGGTGTATGACTCTCGCAAAGTGGAACAGGGATGTCTGTTTCTGTGTATCAAAGGTGCTAATTTTGACGGACACGCATTTGCGGCAGATGTTGTGGGGCGCGGTGCCAAGGTACTGGTGGTTTCCGAGCCGGTGGATGTGCCGGAGAACGCTGATGTGACGATCATAAAGGTAGAGGATACCCGATATGCCATGGCCTTTATCGCTGCAGCGTGGTTCGGACATCCGGCAGCAAAGCTGAAGACCATCGGTATTACCGGTACAAAGGGCAAGACGACCTCGACCTATCTCGTGAGATCCATTTTGGAAAATGCGGGTTATAAGGTGGGGTTGATCGGCACCATCGAGATCATTATCGGGGAGAAGCATATCCATGCGTCGAATACTACGCCGGAGTCCTATCTGCTACAGCAGTACTTTGCCGAAATGGTGGAGGCGGGAATGGATGCGGTGGTGATGGAGGTGTCTTCGCAGGCATTGATGCTGCATCGTTCTCAGGGATTTGTATTTGATTACGGCATTTTTACGAATCTGGAGCCGGATCATATCGGACCGAACGAGCATAAGGATTTTGCGGACTATCTGCACTGCAAATCGTTGCTGTTCAGACAGTGCAAGGTCGGGATCGGTAACGGGGATGACAGTCATTTTGCCGCTGTGATGGAAGGACACACCTGCAGTCTGGAGAGTTTCGGACTGGGGGCGGATTGTGATATTCGTGCGGAACATCTGGAACTGGTACATAAGCCGGGAGAGCTGGGGGTAAAGTTTCGGGTGGCGTTTTCCGACAGGACGCGGGGGCAGGAAGTACATGGCAGTCTGGGGTCGGGCTTCGAAGTAGAGGTGCCTACGCCCGGAAGGTTTAGCGTTTACAATGCGCTGACAGCTATTGCCATTTGCAGACATTTCCGGGTGGATGCGGGACAGATCAGGAACGCACTGTCGGGGGCACATGTAAAAGGACGTATCGAGATGGTGAAGGTGTCGGATCAGTTTACATTATTGATCGATTACGCGCATAACGCGATGGCATTGGAGAGTCTTTTGACCACACTGAAGGAATATAAACCGAATCGTCTGGTCTGTCTGTTCGGATGCGGCGGCAACCGGGCAAGATCCAGACGGTTTGAGATGGGTGAAGTCAGCGGAAAACTGGCAGATCTTACGATCATCACTTCTGACAATCCCAGATTTGAGGAGCCGCTGGAGATCATGGCTGACATCCGTACGGGCATGGAGAAGACAGACGGAAAATATGTGGAGATCTGTGACCGCAAGGAGGCGATCCGTTATGCAATTGAGCATGGGGAGCCGGGAGACATCGTGGTGCTTGCCGGAAAAGGACATGAGGATTATCAGGAGATCAAGGGTGTGAAATATCCGATGGATGAGCGGGATCTGATCCGGGATATTTTACGGGAGATGAGGAAGTAGCAAGTGGGAGAACAGTATGCGGATGTCATAGTGGACATTTCACATGAAAAACTGGATAGACCCTTTCAATATCGGATCCCGGACAGTCTGAAGGGAAGGCTGGAGCCGGGAGCGTGTGTGCTGGTACCGTTCGGTAACGGAAATCGTATGATAAAAGGCTATGTGATCGACGTGGGCGATAAGTGTAAATTTGCTCCCGAGCGCATGAAGGTCATTGCCGGGATAGCGGATAAGAACGTGGATGTCACGGACAAAATGGTTGCGCTGGCGGCGTGGATCCGGAAGAATTATGGATCCACCATGATCCAGGCATTAAAGACGGTGCTTCCCGCCAAACAGACAGTAAGAAAGCTGGAGAAACGATATGTAGAGACGGTGATGAACCGGGAGGAACTGACAGCGCTGCTCGGGGAAAGCCTGCGTAAGAAGCAGACGGCAAAAGTGCGGGTGCTGCAGGCTTTGCTGGAGCAGGAAATGTGTCAGGGGAGTGCCGGCAAAAGCGCAGAGTGCACAGCAGCTGAAAGTACCGGAACGTGTATTCCCTATGAGTGGATCACCGGTAAACTGAATGTGTCCGCGGCGACGATCAACAGCCTGATAAAGGCCGGGGCAATAAGGGTCCATATCACGGAAGGATTTCGGGATCCGGTACAGCATTCGGTACAGGCGGCTGCTGTACAGAGCGGTGCGGAGAAGAAAAAGCTGAGTGCTGACCAGCAACATATAGTAGATACTGTGCTGCAGGATCTGGATACAGGGCAGAGAAAAACGTACTTGCTGCACGGGATCACCGGCAGCGGCAAGACAGAGGTATATATGGAGCTGGCGGAAGGCGTGATCAGAAGAGGCAGACAGGCGATCGTGCTGATTCCGGAGATCGCATTGACCTACCAGACATTAATGCGGTTTTACAGACGGTTTGGAGATCGGGTGAGCGTGATGAATTCCACGTTGTCGCCGGGGGAAAAATATGATCAGTGCAGACGGGCAAAGGAAGGTGAGATCGATGTGATCATCGGGCCCCGTTCGGCTTTATTCACTCCGTTTCCCCGGGTTGGGCTGATCATCATGGACGAGGAGCACGAAGGAAGCTACAAGAGCGAAGGCACACCTAAATATCATGCCAGGGAGACCGCGATGGAGGTGGCCAGGCTGCATGGCGCCTGCGTCGTGTTGGGTTCGGCAACGCCGTCCATGGAGGCCTTTTATCGTGCCGAAAAGGGCGAATATGTGCGGTTCACACTGAAAGAGAGGCTTACCGGCGGAGTGCTGCCAACGGTTTATACCGTGGATCTGCGCGAGGAATTAAGGCAGGGAAATCGCTCAATCTTCAGCCGAAAGTTGCAGGAATTGTTGGCGGACAGGCTGCAGAAGGGACAGCAGAGTATGCTGTTCCTGAACCGAAGGGGATATGCGGGATTTGTATCCTGCAGGGCATGTGGGGCGGTGATGAAGTGTCCGCACTGTGACGTGTCGCTATCGGAGCATCGCAACGGAACATTGATGTGCCATTACTGCGGTTACAGTATACCTAAACCGCGGCAGTGTCCGAAATGCGGGTCGAAGTATATTTTGGGGTTTAAGGCGGGGACACAGCAGATTGAGGAAAAATTGCAGGAGCTGTTCCCGGGCGTGCGCACACTGCGCATGGATGGGGATACCACGAAGACCAAAGACAGTTATGAGAAGATCTTGTCTGCGTTTGCCAATGAGGAAGCAGATGTATTGATCGGGACGCAGATGATCGTAAAGGGGCATGATTTTCCGAAGGTGACGCTGGTCGGGGTGCTGGCGGCGGATCTGTCGCTGGCGGCTAATGACTATCGGGCCGGCGAGCGGACGTTCCAGTTGCTGACGCAGGCAGTGGGGCGAGCCGGACGAGGGGAACTGCCGGGAGAGGCAGTGATCCAGACTTACCAGCCGGATCACTACGCAGTGGTGTTTGCTGCGGCACAGGATTATGACGGATTCTATGAGGAGGAGATCCTGTACCGGGAGATGGGCGGGTATCCGCCTGCCGCACATATGCTGGCGGTGCAGATTTTTGCCAAAGAAGACGAAAGCGGGGCACAGCTGGCAAAACAGCTGGCTGATACGGTAAAACGGAACGGGCATCAGGTACTCGGACCGACGCCGGCAACCATCGGTAAGATCAACGATATTTATCGTTATGTGTTTTATGTGAAAAAAACGGATTACGGGCAGTTGGTGGAGATCAAGGACAGGCTGGAAGAGATGATTTTCCCTATGCAGCTTCGTAAGGAGCAGGTGCAGTTTGATTTTGATCCGATGATCTGCCTGTAAATGCGGGAAATAATGTGGGTCATACAGCGAAGAATGCGATCGCTGTGAAGGACAACCGAAAAAAGTGAAGGAGAGAGAACATGGCAATTCGGAATATTCGGGAATTTGGAGATGAGGTTTTGAACAAAAAGTGCAAAGAGGTTAAGGAAATGACTCCACGCACCAAGGAATTGATCGAGGATATGTTAGAGACCATGTATGATGCCAATGGCGTGGGACTGGCAGCACCGCAGGTAGGTGTATTGAAGCGGATCGTAGTGATCGATGTGACAGGGGAAGATCCGTATATTCTGATCAATCCCCGTATTGTGGAGACCAGCGGAGAACAGACCGGACAGGAAGGTTGTCTGAGTCTGCCGGGGAAGAGCGGGCAGGTGACACGTCCCAACTATGTGAAGGCAGTGGCATTGGATGTGAATATGAAACCTATTGAGATTGAAGGGACGGAGCTTTTGGCGAGAGCGATCTGCCATGAACTGGATCATCTGGACGGGCACCTGTACACGGAAAAAGTGGAAGGGGAGCTCCAGGAAGTGGTGTATGACGAACCGGAGGATTAAAGCATGAAGATTGTATTTATGGGTACCCCGGATTTTGCAGTGGGTGCATTGGAGGCGCTGATCAGGGCAGGACATGAGATCACAGCGGTAGTGACGCAGCCGGATAAGGCAAAGGGCAGGAGCGGAAAGCTGATGCCGCCGCCGGTGAAGGAGTGCGCGCTGCAGCATGGGATTCCGGTGATGCAGCCGGTGAAGATCAAGACACCGGAGGCAATCGCAGAATTGAAGCAGTATCCTGCGGATATCTATATTGTAGCGGCATTCGGGCAGATTTTGTCCCAGGAGATCCTGGATATGCCGAAGTACGGCTGCCTGAATATTCACGCGTCTTTACTTCCGAAATATCGGGGGGCGTCTCCCATCCAGCATGTGATCATTGACGGGGAGAGGGAGACAGGTGTTACGATCATGCAGATGAATGCCGGACTCGATACAGGGGACATGCTGTATCGTAAGACATTAGCGATCGCAGATGATGACACCTTTGAGACGCTGCACGATAAGCTGATGATCTTGGGCGGAGAGGCAATTGCGGAGGCATTGCCGCTCTTGGAAGCGGGAAAACTGGTGCCCGAAAAGCAGGATGACAATTTGAGCTGTTATGCGCCTTTGATCAAAAAGGAGATGGGACATCTGGATTTTTCCCAAAATGTGCATGTGCTGGATCATCTGATCCGTGGGGTAACGCCATGGCCAAGCGCATATACTTTTTACAAGGGAAAGCAGATGAAAATCTGGCGGGCACTGCCGGTGGAAACAGCGCATAAGACAGCGTTAGGCGCGGTGATGCAGGTGGAGAAGGACAGCTTTTGTATCGCCTGTGAGGGAGGCGCACTGAAGGTGACGGAATTGCAGCTGGAGGGCAAGAAACGCATGAGTGCGCATGATTTTCTGTTGGGTGTGAAGCTGCAGGCTGGTGAGATGCTTGGGGTATAGG
>CADBNO010000091.1 GCA_902796105.1 uncultured Lachnospiraceae bacterium
CTGACCACCGCCTGCTCCACAATGTCCGTTCCCTGATCCGGCTCAAAGCGATCGATCACTTTGCCCTTTCGATCCACAAGGAACTTGGTAAAATTCCATTTGATCCGATTGTTGTGCTGATAGTCCGGATCCATCTCTTCCGCCATTTTGGCCATATACAGACTTTCGGGAGAATTCCTCAGGAATCCTCTGAATCCCTGCCTGGACTTCAGATAAGCAAACAGAGGCGATTCTTCTGCTCCGTTCACGTCAATCTTCGCAAACTGCGGAAAGGTCGCATCATACTGTGCGGTACAGAAAGCATGGATCTGTGCATCACTCTCCGGAGCCTGATGCCCGAACTGATTGCAGGGAAAGTCCAGAATTTCAAACCCGTCTTTTCTATACTTTTCATACATTGCTTCTAACGCCTTATATTGAGGCGTAAAGCCGCATCCTGTAGCCGTATTGACGATCAGGAGAACCTTCCCCCTGTATTCGCTGAGTTCAACATGGCTGCCGTCCCATTTTCTGGCCGAGAAACCATACACAGGGCTGCCCACCAGGAAATTCTCCGTCTCTTCGATGATATCCACCATATTTTTCAGATCCTTCTGCAGATCTCCTGTTTCAAGAGAATGGTTTGCCTCAGGGAAGATCCTGAACTCCAAATTCTTTTGTCTGCACAACTCTTCAATCCTCGCCGGCACGATCAGCGGATCCTTGTCGCCAAAGAAAACCAGGCCGTTATTTTCCTCTACCAGAGAAAAAGTCTGCTCCAGTGGAGTAAAATAAACCTGTCTGGCCGGGATCTGCCTCCTGGACGCATAGACGCTTGCCGCTACGGTTCCAATGCTTTTGGAAACAAAAATAATGTCCTTATATCCGGAAAAATCAATTTGTTTCAAAGACTCCTCCGCCTGTCCGGAGGCTGCTGCAAACGCTTCGAGGACAGCCTTCCGGTCTTTCAGCATGGATTTATCCATACCATGAAATCTGACTTCTGCGATTTCATACCCGTGCTGCATCGCGATCTTTTTGGAATAATACAGCAACGGTCTGTCCGAATTGTAGCCGATTCCCTGAAATATAACTGCTATTTTTTTCATTTGGTCTCTCCCTTCCGGCATCATTCCGATCACTCAATACTAAAACAATACCTCTTCTTCATTTAGGATCAATGTGATTGTACAATAATATCCGCAAAATATCCACCCTGATTCCTGCCCGGACATATTTTTTTCAATATCAACCAACATCAGAAAATCAAAGACCTCGCGGGAATAAAGTGCACCCATTTAAGCGCATAAGAAAAAGCCTTGATAACACTGATGTTCTCAAGACTCTCTCTATCGTGGACCATAGGGGGATCGAACCCCTGACCTCCAGATTGCGAACCTGGCGCTCTCCCAGCTGAGCTAATAGCCCTTAACTTGTCTTATCATAACAAATCCTGTCAGAAAAGACAAGTATTTTTTTCAGTTTCCGTCTCTGTGCATGGAGAACTTATCCATCGGATACTGTTTCAGATTATCCAGCACTTTTCTGCCGTCTGCCTGCTTGATCAGTCCCTCTCTGGCCTTGAAACACTCCGCCTCGGTCTTGTGTTTGGACGGGCCTCCCACGCATCCGCCTGAGCACATCATTCCTTCGATAAACTGTTCCTCCAGTCTGCCGCTCTTCAGCTTCAAAAGGGCCACGCGGCAATCCTGTCCGCCGGAGCACTTGCAGAGCTTCACGTCGGAGGTATCCACACCTTTTTCATTCAGCACTTCCAACACGGCATTTGCCACACCGCCGGAATTTGCGAAACGTTTTCCCCAGGTCGAAGCCTCCTGATAGGTGTTATCCGCCGGCAGAAGCTCCACATCCTTAGACCGGAGCAAGGCGCGGAACTCTCCGAAGGTCAGCACATAATCGGCATTTCCTTCTATACTCTCATCACGGCACTCTGATTTCTTCGCAATACAGGGTCCGATAAATACCGTCACGCACCCGGGATGGAGTGCTTTCAGATAGCGGGATACTGCACACATCGGAGAAATGGTCTGCGACATGTTCTCCTTAAACTGCTCCGGGAATTCATTTCTCATGAGATTCACAAAGGCCGGACAACAGGAAGTCGTCATCTTTTTCCCTTCTTTGATCGCTTCCTCCCACTCCTCTGCCTCGTAGGCTGCGGTCATATCTCCGCCCAGGCCTACCTCTACCATATCCTCAAAGCCGATCTCCTTTACCGCCTTGCGAATAGACTCGAAGGTGATATCCGGTCCAAACTGCCCTTCTGTCGCAGGTGCACACATTGCATAAATCTTTCTGCCTGCCTTCATTTCCAGAATAACGTCGGCCACATAGGATTTGGATGAGATCGCACCGAACGGGCACGCGTGGATGCAGTGACCGCATTCGATACATTTTGCCTCATCGATCAGGCAGATGCCGTTCTCGTCGTAGGTGATGGCGCCCGCCGGGCATGCTTTTTTGCAGGGGCGCTCCAGATGTGCAATGGCACTGTAGGGACATGCCGCCGCGCATTTTCCACATTCCTTACATTTCGACGGATCGATATAGGCTCTGCGCCCGTTGACACTGATAGCCCCGAACTGGCAGGAATTGTAACAGGCTTTTCCCATGCAGGATCTGCAGTTGTCCGTCACGATATAAGAGGAGATCGGGCACTCGTCACAGGCCGGCTCCAGCACATGGACCATCTTTCGGGACACCGGCTTATCCGGTGTCGGATTCTTGCCCAAAGCCAGCCGGATCCTCTGTCGGATCAGTTCCCTTTCTTTGTAGATGCAGCAACGGTAAGTCGCTTTCGGTCCGGGGATCAGTTTGTAGGCGATGCGCTCATAATTCTCCTCGTCAAAATCGCCCTTCCACGCCAACCGTGCCACTTCCTCTATGACTTTATGTTTTATCCGTAAAATATCCTCATCATTCGTTACCATAGCTGTACCCTCCTGCTTTAATGTTAACACAGATATCCGGTCTGTACAACATGATTTTCAATATCACTAGGCAATTTCCTTTCGACAGTTTCACTCTGATAATGAAGCAATACAAATCAGACACTACAAACATCTAATGGCCAAAAAAGAGGCCTCAAGGTAAAATCTGTATTACCTTGAGAGCCTCTCTTTTCTGCGTCATATCATTCTCTGTTTTCTATCAGGCATTTATCTTTATTCTTACATCATTCCGCCCATGCCGGCACCTGCAGGCATTGCGGGCGTATCTTCTTTGATGTTTGCCACAACGCTCTCTGTGGTGAGCAGTGTGCTTGCCACGCTGGTAGCGTTCTGCAATGCGCTTCTGGTAACCTTTGCAGGATCCAGGATGCCCGCCTTCACCATATCTACATACTCTTCCTTCAGAGCATCAAAGCCTACGCCAACCTCAGCGTCACGTACATGGCTGATGATCACGCTACCTTCCAGGCCTGCGTTTGCCGCGATGTGGAACAGAGGAGCCTCCAAAGCCTTCAGCACGATATTCGCACCGGTCTTCTCATCACCTTCCAGTGTATCGGCAAGCTTTGCAACTTCTTTGGATGCGTGTACATATGCGGAACCACCGCCGCAGATGATACCTTCCTCCACAGCCGCCTTGGTTGCTGCCAGAGCATCTTCCATACGAAGCTTTGCTTCCTTCATCTCAGTCTCGGTTGCCGCACCTACACGGATCACTGCTACGCCGCCTGCCAGCTTAGCCAGTCTCTCCTGCAATTTCTCTCTGTCGAAATCAGAGGTGGTCTCCTCGATCTGTTTCTTGATCTGGCTGATACGTGCATTGATCGCAGCCTTATCGCCGTCACCGTCCACGATCACAGTGTTCTCCTTCTGAACCTTTACGGATTTTGCATGACCCAGCATATCCATGGTAGCATCCTTCAGCTCATAGCCGAGTTCGGAGCTGATCACGGTACCGCCGGTCAGGATCGCGATATCCTCCAGCATTGCCTTTCTTCTGTCGCCGTAGCCGGGAGCCTTCACTGCTACTACATTGAAGGTACCGCGCAGTTTGTTCACGATCAGAGTGGTCAGTGCCTCGCCCTCAACATCCTCTGCTACGATCAGCAGCTTCTGACCGGACTGTACGATCTGCTCCAGAATAGGCAGGATCTCCTGAATATTGGAAATCTTCTTGTCGGTGATCAGGATGGCAGGATTGTCAAGAGTTGCCTCCATCTTATCCATGTCGGTCGCCATGTATGCGGAAATATATCCTCTGTCGAACTGCATACCTTCTACCAGATCCAGCTCTGTCTGCATGGTCTTGGACTCTTCAATGGTGATGACACCATCGCCCGTAACCTTCTCCATCGCATCGGCAACCAGCTGACCAACTTCCTCATCCCCTGCGGAAATTGCTGCAACTCTTGCGATATGCTCTTTGCCGTTCACCTTCTGGCTCATCTTGGAGATGGCTTCCACTGCACAATCGGTAGCCTTCTTCATACCTTTTCTGAGGATAATGGGATTTGCCCCTGCTGCCAGGTTCTTCATCCCGGCATTGATCATAGCCTGTGCCAGAACGGTTGCAGTCGTGGTACCGTCGCCTGCTACATCGTTAGTCTTGGTAGCAACTTCCTTTACCAGCTGTGCACCCATGTTCTCAAATGCATCTTCCAGCTCGATCTCCTTTGCGATCGTCACACCGTCATTCGTGATCAGGGGTGCGCCAAAGGATTTATCCAATACAACATTTCTTCCCTTCGGTCCAAGGGTTACTCTCACAGTATCTGCTAACTTATTTACGCCTGACTCCAATGCTGCTCTGGCGTCTGCGCCATATTTAATCTCTTTTGCCATTGTTTTGGCCTCCTTCTGCAATCTTTTATAATACTTTCTACTGATCTTTACTGATCCTTACTGGATCACTGCCAGAATATCATTCTGCTTTACAATGATGTATTCCTCACCGTCCAGCTTTACTTCTGTGCCGGAATATTTGGAGTAGATCACGTTATCGCCAACCTTAACCTCCATCTTTACTTCCTTGCCGTCGATCACGCCGCCGGGACCAACTGCCAGAACCTCAGCCTGCTGGGGCTTTTTCTCATTCTGACCGGGGAGAACGATACCGGATTTGGTTGTCTCCTCTGCTGCCAATTGCTTCAAAACAACTCTGTCACCTAAAGGTACTAACTTCATGATAATGCCTCCTTATATTTCATTTTGATGATCTGCTTTCTTTTGTTTGTTAGCACTCTTTTTGTTCGAGTGCTAATCACTGAAATATATATTAGTTTTATGCGGATTCCTTTGCAAACAGATTCAGAGATAACCAGGATTGTTTTTCTCTGATTATCTCTGAATTTCTCGTTTTTCCTTCTGTTTTCTTTAATCGCTTGAATTGTTGGTATTTAATAAATTGTTTAGATTTATGTCCGGAACCCTTTTATGCCCAGTCATCCTGACTGACCGGGATCCGGATGCCTGCCAACAGCATCTGATCACACAAAAACCATTCCCCGGTCGACGGCTTATTCCGCAGCGTAATGGACCGGTCTGAGTCAGCTCCGCCGCTGTGCGCCAACAGGATCTTGTATCCCTGATCCGCCATGGGCGCTGCGCTGTCTTTCAGTTCTATCACGTAAGGCTGATCCGGAGTGTAATTGTTCTGCGGTGTAGCCCCCTTAAAATAAGATCTGGGAATATAGTCCTTGCCATCCATAAAGCGATCCCGGATGAACTGTTTATCCATCGGACTCATGGGGCGCGGTCCTCGCAGGAAGTCCAACATCCGGTAACACTCTTCCTTATCCTGCGGGTACACGCACAGTGCAGCGATCGCAAGTGCCGCGGTTCCTTCCGGCGTCTTCAGGTCGGCCTCCGGCAACGCTTTCAATTCCGCCAGATTCTTGGGTAAACTGTTCCAGGTAATCCTGTGATCCATACAACATGTCCTCCTGTTCATGATTTTATGAAAAGATTTTATGAAAAAATCTTCCGGATCTGAACGGTCCGGTTTTACTGAAAATCCGGCGGAAAAACAGTTCCCGCCGGATCAGATTATCAGAATTCCATTTCAGAACCCCGTTTTTTCTTATACATTATCTTTAGTATATCTTTTGCAGGCGCCCTGTTCTCCTGTCAACGACAGATCAGCACTTGATCTCCAGATAGCCGAGCAGCTTGCTCATGTCATAAGAATCCATTACGCCAAGATTGGGATCATAGAATTTGCCGTCAAAATGAAGCAGATAGTGGCTGAAACGTCCCATCTTCTCCATCATGATGCAGCACTTCGGCAGTACGGTATCTCTGCCTTCCGTGTAATTGATGATATCGGTATGATCGATACCATAATAGTTCAACGCAGAGATCACGCGTCCCATAGTAGCCTGCCATTCTCTGCAATCCATAACGGTCATAACCTCCGCAATGGTCACGCCTGCGAGCATAGCCACACAGGTCTGTCCGCACAGCCCGTCCTCCGGCTGAATAATGATATTGATACCGTCAATCTTGCGGATCGGGTTTTCAAAGCTGTAGGGGCTGTTCTGATCCATGCGGATCAGGGAACCATGTACGTGAAGCAGGATCTTATGGCGCTGTCCGAGATCCACGCTCACCATGTCCTTCTCCTCAACATGAATATAATATTTACCCTTTTCCAAAGGTCTCAACTCACAATCAATGATCTTGTTGTCCAACAGGATGTCTGCCTGAATTACTTCTCTCTGCTTACAAACCTCCCAGATATTAAAAGGGATCGAAATCCAATATGCATCCTCTTTCTTTTCAATCTTAGATTCAAAATAGTATCTCATAATTCCTCCATTTCCGTCCGCCCGCATTTTAGCGGTACGGCTGTTTTCTGCTATTAGAGTAATTGTATCAAATAATGTTCTGAAATGGAACCATTTTCTTTTAATTTTTATAAAAATTTGTTATACTCTGTTTATATAAGCAAAAGCAAGTCCTGCCATTGCCGGGGAAACCTGCAATTGACCAATTGTAAATATAAGCAATCATAAACATAAGAAAGAAATCGAGGAACGATCATGGCATTCGACGGTGTAACCATTGCAAATATTGTATCGGAACTAAAAAAAGAACTGTTGGAGGGACGGGTGTACAAAATCGCACAACCCGAAGCGGATGAGCTGCTGCTCACCATCAAGACAAAGGACGGTCAGCGCAGACTTTTGATCAGCGTAAACGCTTCCCTGCCATTGATCTATCTGACAGAGAGCAATAAACCCAGCGCCATGACAGCGCCCAATTTCTGCATGCTGCTGCGCAAGCACCTGCAGAACGGCCGCATCACAGCGATCACGCAGCCGGGGCTGGAGCGGATCATACAGATCCATATTGAGCATTTGGACGAAATGGGAGATCTGTGCCGTAAGACTCTGATTGTGGAGATCATGGGCAAGCACAGCAACATCATTTTCTGCGACGCCGAAAACCGCATCATCGACAGCATCAAGCGTGTCTCTGCAGCAGTCTCCAGCGTCCGCGAAGTTTTGCCGGGAAAGCCTTATTTCATCGCGCAGACACAGGAAAAGCTGGATCTGCTGACCACAGATTACCAGGCCTTTTATCAGACTGTGTCAGCCAAGCCGCAGCCGCTGTTCAAGGCTCTCTACGGCAGTTTCACCGGTATCTCTCCGATCCTGGCTCAGGAGCTGTGCTATCGCGCCAGTCTGGACGGTGAGGCTTCCACTGCGTCTTTTGCAGAGAGTGCCTACCACCTGCTGTATCTGGAACTGGAGAAACTGAAAGAAACGATACAGGCGGAAGCTTTTGCCCCCTGTATTGCCTATCAGGGCAAGCAGCCCGTGGAGTATGCCGCTGTTCCTCTGACCATGTACGCCGGTACTGCTGGCGTCGCCGGTGCCGCCGGCGTCACTGATGACCTGGACAAAGTACACACACAAGCCCTCTCCGGCGATCATCTCGTCCCCTGTGACGGTATGTCTGCTCTGGTGGAGGCCTACTACGCCGAGAAAAACACGCTCACCCGCATCCGCCAGAAATCCGCGGATCTGCGCCAGATCGTGCAGACTGCCCTGGAGCGCAATGTGAAAAAATACGATCTGCAGCTGAAGCAGATGCAGGATACAGAGAAACGGGAGACCTACCGCATCTACGGGGAACTGCTGAACACCTACGGCTACAGTGCAGCCCCCGGCGCCAGGTCCATTGAGGTCATAAACTACTATACCAACGAGCCTCTGACCATCCCGCTGGATGAGACCTTGTCCGCCACAGACAATGCCAGGCACTATTTCGAAAAGTATAATAAGCTGAAGCGCACCTACGAGGCACTGTCCGAATTGACACAGGAGGTCAAGGCGGAGATCGACCATCTGGAATCCATCGGAACCTCTCTCGATATCGCTTTAAAAGAGGAGGATCTCGTGGAGATCCGCAGAGAACTCGCGGAGAGCGGCTATATCAAACATGCCGGCGGCCGTTCTGCCTCGGGCAAAGGCGGTGGAAAAGCCAATCGGAACGCACAAAACGGCAGATCCGGCAAGGTTAAGACCACCAGTAAGCCCTTCCACTATCTGAGCAGCGACGGTTTCCACATCTATGTGGGCAAAAATAATTTTCAGAATGACGAACTGACCTTTCAGTTTGCAGGCGGTAATGACTGGTGGTTTCACGCCAAGAAAATGCCAGGCTCCCACGTGGTAGTGAAGACGGAAGGCGTGGCAGAGCTGCCTGACCGCGTTTTCGAGGAAGCGGCAAAGCTGGCTGCCTATTACTCCAAGGGACGCGGCTCCGACAAAGTAGAGATTGATTATATCCAGAAAAAGCATGTAAAAAAGCCCGGCGGGGCAAAACCGGGCTTTGTGGTCTACTATACAAATTTTTCCATGGTAACGGACAGCGATATCACAGGAATTCAGCTGCTGGAGCAGTGAAGGAAGCCGCAAGCCACACTACATCAGCTTGCACTTCTTCGCCAGCTTCACCAGCAGGTGTCCTTTGGGGAACCCGCGCAGTTCCTCCTCATCTGCACCCTTAAGCTTCAACAGCAGGATAAAATACACTGCCACAGCCAGCGCTACCGCAGGCAACACGGTAATCCGTGCAGACATCCCTGTAAACTGCAGTCCGGTACATGCGCCAAATGCCACAACTCCCATCACAAGAGCCGCAACTGCCGGAATGCCAAAGGTTCTCTGATGCTCCTGTCTGTATCCGATCGCTTTGGACACCGCCCATTGATTCAGAATATACATCATAGCGGAATATAACGTATTGGCGATCGCCAGACTATACAGACCGATATCCGTATACCTGAGGAGCACGTAAACCGCCGTCGTCTGTACCGCCAGTGCGACCGCTGCATTCACAATAGGCGTATTCACTTTCCCTAATCCCTGCAGGATCGAACTGTTCAGTGTAGACAACGCATAAAACACTACCGACATGGAAAGCGCCATCAGCAGCATGCCTGCGTAGGTCAGCGTTTCGTCCGACTGAGACGGAAACAGCAGCATGGTGACCGGTTTGGCCAAAGCAAAAAGTCCCACTGCTGCCGGGATTGAAATGACCATGGTGCTCTTCACCGCAACCGCAATCTTCTCCTTCGCTTCTTCCATTTTTCCCGCCGCGATCATCGCAGCCACGGAAGGTATCATGGCTGACGCCATAGCTGACGCAAACGCAATAGGTATATTGGCGATGGTCTGCGCCATTCCGGCGAAAATACCGTAGTCATCCACCGCAGCGATGGGATCCGATCCCACGATCCCCGGCATCACATGCACATAAAGCGTGCTGTTTACAACCGTGCTGAGATTATAGATTGCTGTACTCAGAATGAACGGCGTGACCACCAGAGTGATCGTCCGGATGATCGACCCATAGCTCTCCACTTTTGCATGTCTGTCTTTCTCAATCTGTCTGCGGACCACCTTTTTATTCAGACTGTAAACAACGATCATGAAGATCATGGCCACAAACACGCCGGCGCCTGTTCCCAGCGCGCTGCCCATCGCTCCATAAGTGGCTCTCTTGATCTGCGAGGGCTCGTCCACCGGCATGAGCATGGTCCCCATCACACGCCGGATCAAAAATGTCGCCGCGCCGATACTGACCACGGCATTGGCGATCTGTTCCAGAACCTGGGAGATTGAGGTCTGCACCATACTCCCGCGCGCCTGAAAATATCCCCGCAATACCCCCAGGATACCATAAATAAAAATCGTAGGGGCAAAGGTCCGCAATACCAGCACCGCGCCCTGCGCCGCCTCCCCGCGCAGGAGATAGCCGGCGCCAAAGTACAATAACAGGCTGGCGATCCCGCCGACTACCAGCACATAGCCCATCGCGCAGCGGAATACTCTGTGAGCATTGCGGAACTCATTGACCGCAAGTCTCTGCGCGATCACTTTGGAAATAGCAGAAGGAATGCTGTAGGAAGAAACCAGAAGAACAATTGTATAATAATTGTACGCTGTGGAATAATAACCGATCCCCAGCGTACCCACGACAGCAGTCAAAGGGCTCCTGTAAAGGAGCCCTATGATCCTGCTTATAATACCTGCCGCAGCGAGTATTCCCGCCTGCAGGACAAAACTGTTGTCTTGCTTTTTCTCTGACATTTTAATACCCGATCAACCAGTCATACATCTCCTGATATTTTCTGGCAGATACGCTCCAGGAAAAATCTGCCGCCATCGCGCGGTCAACGATCTTGTTCCACTCACGCTTTCTGTCATAATAGATCTGCTCCGCATAACGGATCGTCTGAAGCATCTCATGTGCATTATAATTCACAAAGGAGAATCCTGTACCGGTGCTTTCGTATTCATTGTAAGGCTGTACGGTATCCTTCAATCCTCCTGTCTCACGGACGATTGGTACAGTGCCATACCGCAGAGCCATCAACTGGCTCAAGCCGCAGGGCTCGAACAGCGAAGGCATCAGAAATGCGTCACAGGACGCGTAAATCTTATGGGACAAAGCCTCAGAATAATAAATATTCGCGGAGACTTTATCGCCGTATTTCCAATCAAAATGACGGAACATATTCTCGTAGCGTTCCTCTCCGGTTCCCAACACCACCAGCTGCACATCGTCCTGACAGAGCTCATCCATCACATAGGCGATCAGATCAAAACCCTTCTGATCTGTCAGGCGGGAAACGACACCGATCATCATCTTGCGATCGTCCTGACGCAGTCCCAGTTCCTCCTGCAGTGCCCGCTTATTTTTCACCTTTTCCTTGCGGAAATTCACGGCATCATAGGTCTTGACGATATATTTGTCCGTCGACGGATTGAACTCGTCGTAATCGATACCGTTCACAATACCGCGCAGATCTCCGCTTCTGGCGCGAAGCAGACCGTCGAGCCCTTCCCCGTAAAAGGTCGTCTTGATCTCCTCCGCATAAGTATCACTCACCGTTGTCACCGCATCCGCAAAAACAATACCGCCCTTTAACAGGTTAGCGTCTTTATAGGCCTCCAGCTTATCCGGAGTGAAATAATACTGCGGAAGTCCGGTGATACTCTGAACCTCCTTGGGACTCCACTTCCCATGGAACTTCAGATTGTGGATCGTGATCACCGACTTGATCCCACGGTAGAAATCGCCCTCATGAAAACGTTCCTTTAAGTAAACAGGGATCAGACCTGTCTGCCAGTCATGGCAATGGATCAGATCCGGTCTGAAGTCCACCACGGGCAATGCGGACAATACCGCTTTGCTGAAAAAGGCGAACTTCTCGATCTCCCAGAGACCGTCATCGCCGTAAGGCTTAAACCCGCCAAAATACGACTCATTGTCGATAAAATAATAGTGCACCCCGTCTACTATGGATTCCAGGATCCCCACATATACATTTTTCCAGTTGAAATCCATATAAAAATGTGTTACATACTGCAGTTTATCCTTCATTTCCTGTTTCATACAGGTATATTTCGGGATAAATACACGCACATCATAATATTCCTTATCAATACACTTAGGCAGAGACCCCACAACATCTGCCAAACCACCCGTTTTGATAAAAGGAACCCCCTCCGATGCTGCAAATAATATTTTCTTCATTTGAAACCCTCCCAAGTAAGATACTTAGATTATACACTATTTTCTCATACTGGAAAAGTGTTTTTTTTATTCTTTATAGGAAAGCCGGATATGGTCGGCGATCAGCGCAATGAACTCGGAATTGGTCGGTTTCCCCTTGCCGATGTCCACGGTATAGCCAAACAGCGCATCCAGCGTCTCCATACGGCCTCTGCTCCACGCCACTTCTATGGCATGCCGGATGGCGCGCTCTACCCGGCTCGGCGTGGTCTGGAACCTTTTGGCAATCGTGGGATACAGGATTTTCGTGATGGAACTGATCATGGATGCGTCCTCCACCGACATCATGATCGCCTCCCTCAGATATTGATACCCTTTGATATGAGCCGGTACACCGATCTCGTGGATCATGTTGGTCACATCCTGCTCCAGATTATGCTGCGGCTTTCCGGCCGTGCTGTCCGGCACACTCATGTGTCTGCCAGCTTTATCGGAACCGGATCTCATCGCTCCGCCCCCGGCCGCTCCGGTTTTATCCGCCCCGTTTTTATCCGCTCCGCCCTTCATCGACGGCACTGTGATCATGATCTGAAACTCTTTGTCGGCATTCATCAGGTTATCGAGAATCTTGTATATTTTTTCATTATCCTTTGCAGCGGTAATGTTCAACTGTTCCATAAAGCCACCTCCGTAGTTTCCCTTAATTTACCAATTGATTATAAAATATCCGCCATTCTGACATCAACCTCAACTCATCGCATGTTCCGCTAGGATTCTCCCCGTTTTGACAGATTACACGATTTTCAATAGCAATTTATAAGGAAATATGCACATTGCCGTAAATCGATTTTGGGTGTATACTTGTTGTATTGTGCCGAAGGAGGACAAGATCATGACGAAACAGGAGATCAGCGAGATCAAACGACTGCTCACCATCAAAAAATGTTCCATCACCCGCATCTGCGGCTGTTATGTGGACGGTGAAAAGAATAAAAAAACAGAATTTGCACAGTCCTTTTTGAATCTTCCCGAGGAGGAGATGTTCAAATATTTTGAGATCCTGCGCAAGAATCTCTCCGGCAGGCTCGGCAAAAATCTGCTGAATCTGGAATTTCCTCTGGCTTCGGAGGCCAACGGCGGAACCCAGAATTTCATGCTACGCCTCAGGGACAGCAAGCTGAAGGAGGAGACTCTGCTGGAGGCATTTTATGACAAAGTGATCGAAACCTATGAGTATGTGGGAAATTATCTGATCCTTTTGATCCATGACGCCTACGATGTGCCCGGCAAGACCGGCGATGGGCTGGATATGGAGGATGCTTCCGAGGAAGTCTATGAATATATCATGTGCTGCATCTGCCCGGTGGAGTTGTCCAAGCCCGGACTTTCCTACAATGTGGAGGAAAACGCGTTTCAAAACCGTGTCCGCGACTGGGTGGTAGGCATGCCGGAGACCGGTTTCCTGTTCCCTGCCTTCAACGACCGCGGTGCAGATATTCACAGCGCGCTCTACTACTCCAAGGATGCCGAGGAGCTTCAGGAAACCTTCATGGATCAGCTTCTGGGCTGTCCTACTCCCATGTCCGCCGGCGCCCAGAAAGAGACCTTTCAGACTATCATCGAAGAAACCCTGGGCGAGACCTGCGAGTTGAAGCTGGTGAAAAACATCCATGAGAAATTGCAGGAAATGGTCGAGGAACATAAGGAAGAGCCTGCTCCCCTCATTCTGGACAAAAACGAGGTCAAAACGCTTTTGGCGGACAGCGGCGTCGCGAATGAGAAACTGGACGAATTTGACAATTACTATGATACTGCTGCCGGCGAGCAGACCGCTCTCTACGCCAGCAACGTCTTCAATACCCGATCCTTTGACGTAAAGACACCCGACATTGTCATCAAGGTCAGCCCCGACCGCACCGACCTGATCGAGACCAGAGAGATCGACGGCAAAGAATGTCTGGTGATCCA
>CADBNO010000092.1 GCA_902796105.1 uncultured Lachnospiraceae bacterium
AATCAGGAAAGAGAAAACAGCGGTAATCCTATTGACAGTGAACCTACTGTTCGGATTGTCGCTTTTTTTGATGGGAAATAACAGCAAACCGGCAGTTGTCAACGAAGCGATCAGCACATCAGGACTTGCGGTGCAGGCAGGGATGGAGGAGACGGCAGACAGGGAAATCAAAAAGATTGCTTTGACTTTCGATGATGGTCCTCATCCGTATTATACAGAGCAGATCCTGGATGGCTTAAAGGTGCGAGGCGTTCATGCAACATTTTTTGTCACCGGGGAAAATGCAACACTGCATCCTGAGTTGATCAGACGAATGAATGAGGAAGGACACCTTGTGGGGAATCATACCTATGGTCATACGCAGCTTCGAAAGGATAACCGGGAAGAATTCCGGGAAGAACTGAAGCGTACAAATGCAGTATTGCAGGAGATCACCGGGGAGGAGACGCTGTTTGTCCGGCCACCGTATGGAAGCTGGGATAAAAGTTTTGAAAAGGAACTGAATATGTTCCCGGTACTTTGGACAGTGGATCCGTTAGACTGGTGTTCCCACAATGCCGCCTGCGTCACCGGACGGATCGTAGGTCATGTGAAGGAGAATGATATTATTCTTATGCACGACTGTTATGATTCCACTGTTACAGCGGCATTGCAGGTTGTAGATGCGTTGCAGGCGGAAGGGTATACCTTTGTCACAGTAGATGAGATCCTGTTTGACTGATCCATTCCTTTTTGACTTTCTTTTTCGTTCATGCTAAGATAAGATGTTGTAAGTAAAGCAGCAAAGACAAATCTCTTACAGGAGCATAGAACATGGATCTGTTTGAATATATGAGAAATACGAATAGGGAAAAGGAGGCGCCTCTGGCGGCACGGATGCGGCCGCGCACGTTGGACGAAGTGGTGGGTCAGGAGCACATCATCGGAAAGGACAAGCTGTTGTATCGCGCGATCAAAGCAGACAAGATCAGTTCTGTTATTTTTTACGGACCGCCAGGTACCGGAAAGACAACTCTTGCCAAGGTGATCGCAAATACTACCAGCGCAGAATTTACCCAGATCAATGCCACGGTTGCCGGCAAGAAGGATATGGAGGATGTAGTGGCCAAAGCAAAGGATGTGCAGGGAATGTACGGAAAGCGTACCATCCTGTTTATCGATGAGATCCATCGCTTTAACAAGAGCCAGCAGGATTATCTCTTGCCGTTTGTGGAGGATGGTACGGTCATCCTGATTGGGGCAACCACTGAGAATCCGTATTTCGAGGTCAATGGAGCATTGATTTCCCGATCGATCATTTTTGAATTGAAGCCGATTCCGAAGGAAGCAGTCAAAGAGCTTTTGAAAAAGGCTGTTTATGACGAAGAACGCGGCATGGGAAGCTATCGGGCTGAAATCGATGAGGAGGCGTTGGATTTTCTGGCGGATATCTCCGGCGGAGATGCCAGACATGCGCTGAATGCGATCGAGTTGGGGATCATGACCACGGAGCGGAGTACCGACGGTAAGATCCACATCACATTGGAGGTGGCGCAGGAATGCATTCAAAAGCGCGCGGTGCAGTACGATAAAAACGGGGACAATCACTATGACACCATTTCAGCTTTTATCAAGAGTATGCGGGGCTCTGATCCAGACGCAGCGGTGTATTATCTGGCGCGGATGTTGTACGCAGGCGAGAGTGTGACGTTTATTGCCAGGCGGATCATGATCTGTGCATCGGAGGATGTGGGAAATGCGGATCCGCAGGCAATCGTGGTCGCAACAAACGCATCGCTTGCCGTGGAGAGGATCGGCATGCCGGAGGCACAGATCATTCTGGCGCAAGCGGCAGCATATGTGGCTTGCGCACCGAAATCTAACGCAAGCTGCGTAGCTATCGAACGTGCGATGGCAGAGGTGGAGAGAAGCGGGAATCTTCCTATTCCGACTCATCTGCAGGACGCACATTATAAGGGGGCAGCAAAATTGGGACATGGTATCGGTTACAAATATGCACATGATTATCCGAATCATTATGTGGAGCAACAGTATCTGCCGTATGAATTAAAGGGAAATGAGTTTTATGAACCTACAGGCAACGGATATGAACAGAAGATCAGAGAGCATATCAGCAGACTGAAAAAAGAGGCAAAGCATGAATAAGGATTTTTTTACTGATCAAAAGAATTCTGTGGTGCGGTCTGACCGTATCTTATATACGCCTTCTGCCTTTGCCAAAAATTCGCTGTTGTATCTTCAGGAAATAGGCAGACTGCAGGCAAAGCAGCCACATACATCCAGACGGAGCAACCTGGACTCTTTTCTTTTACTTCTGGTGACAGCAGGAGCCGGTACTTTGGTGTATGATGATCGGACGTATCGGTTGGAACAGGGGGACTGTGCCTTTATCAACTGTTCGGGGACTTATTCACATACTACAGCGAAGGAATCCCTGTGGTCGTTATCCTGGATCCATTTTAACGGAGCGTCCATGCAGGCTATCTATGAAAAGTATCAAAGCAGAGGCGGAAGTCCGGTCTTTCATCCTGCAGATCATGAGCGGTTTCTGACTTTACATGATACGATATTTGGCATGGCGGGGTCCGGCGATCATATCAAGGATATGAAGATCAACAGCGGGTTGAGCGAATTGCTTGTACTGCTGATGGCGGAGTCATGGAATCCGGAGAAGACCAGGAGCCATGGGAGGAGTTTGAACGACTTAAAGATTTATCTGGATGAGCATTTTACAGAGAAAATATCCCTGGATCATCTTGCGGAGCTTTTCTATATCAATAAATTTTATATGACCAGGGTGTTCAAGGAGCAATACGGTGTCTCGATCAATACCTATCTTCAGCAGTTAAAGATCACGAAGGCAAAACAACTGCTCCGCTTTACAGAAACATCCGTGGAAGAGATCGGGATCCGGTGCGGTATAGGGGAGGCGAATTATTTCAGTCGTTTGTTCAAGCAGGTGGAAGGAATCACGCCCGGAGCGTACAGAAGGCAGTGGAAAAGTGGAAACTAGAGTTCTGGAAAAGTCAATATTGTGCAAGTGAAAGTCAATCCGATGCATTCCGTTGCGTCGGATTTTCTTATATAATAGCGTTTATAATGGCATTGCCAAATGTATGGTCTGAGTGACAATGCAATGCGTTTTGTGGTGTTTTCAGTGTCTGGAGATAAACCTGAAATGGAGGAAATAAGATGAAAAAGGCTTTGATCACGGGTGTGACCGGTCAGGATGGGTCGTATCTGGCAGAATTTTTGTTGGAGAAAGGATATGAAGTATATGGAATGATCCGCAGATCTTCCGTTGATTTCCGGGAGAGGATCGCGCATCTAGAAGGGATGCCGCATTTTCATTTGAAATTCGGAGACCTGGGTGATTCCATCAGCCTGGTGAAGCTGATCGGTGAGGTGAGACCGGATGAGATCTATAATCTGGCTGCACAGTCTCATGTG
>CADBNO010000093.1 GCA_902796105.1 uncultured Lachnospiraceae bacterium
CGGAGGAACAGGAAGCGGAAGAGGTAGAAACGGGTGGAGTCGGGAGATATCTGCAGGATGAGTCGCATTTTAATGCGTTTATCACCCATGTGAACGAGGCGGATTTTGAGGCAGAGGAAGGCTGGTATCGATGGACCTACGAAGTGCCGGAGATTTCGACAGCAAAAATGGCACAGACTTTGAAAAGACGCTATCAGGTCAAGCCTGAGCTCGTTCTGACCAAAGACAAGTCAGGATTTATTGCCAAAGAGCCGGGGGCGTTCACGAAGATCAAGAGTATGGAAATTGTTGCCAGAGGAAAAGGCGGCGTGGTCGATGAACTGATCCTGGAGACGGATAAAGGGACATATAAAGTGATCTCGGAGTACAATATACGCGCTGTTTTGTGCGACGGAGAAGCGGAGGCGGTGCTGCAGGACGGAAGGAGGGTTGTGCTGCCCGGTTTGCTTCCCAGCGGTTTTTTTGTTCTGTCAACTAAAACTGGTAAAAGTGGAGAAAATGTGGTAGGATATACATTAACCGGAGGCGGATACGGGCATGGCGTCGGTATGAGCCAGAATGCAGCAAAACATATGGCGGCGCTGGGTTATCACTATGAACAGATTTTACTGTTCTTTTACACGGATTGTGTGCTGAACAAAGTATATTAAAGAGTTATCGGATGGTCTGATATGTTTACGGATAATCATAAGTTTAAGAGAGTTCGCGAAGAATACATGAAATTTATGGACGACATGCGCAGGAAGAACATTGCCGCGCATGCCGCGAGTACGGCTTTTTTCTTTTTTCTGTCCCTGGTTCCCATGCTGATGGTGATCTGCATGATCCTTCCGTATACACCGATCACGGAGGAGAATCTCGTGAATGCAGTGACGGATCTGACCCCGGCAGCGGTGGATCCGCTGGCGCGGGATGTGATCGATGAGGTGTATCAGCAGTCATCGCAAGCCTTGTCTGTGGTGGTGTTTGCCATGCTCTGGTCTGCAGCGCAGGGCGTGCTGGCTCTGATCCGGGGACTAAATGCGATCAACGGGGTGGATGAGGAGAAAACCTACATTGCAGCCAGAGGTGTGGCTACTTTATATACGTTTATTATGATCCTGGCGATCATGCTGTCCTTGTTTGTCATGGTATTCGGAAAACAGTTGGTGCACCTGGTCCTGCACAGAGTGCCGAAGCTTTCCATGCTGGTATCTTTTTATATGGAATTCCGGTTCATTACGGTGTGGGGAGTGCTCACTTTACTGTTTGCGGTGATCTATGCCTGTGTGCCGGGAAAAAGACTGAATATCAAGGAGCAGATTCCGGGCGGATGCTTTTCAGCGGTGGTGTGGAGCATTTTTTCCTGGGGATTTTCCCTGTATGTGAGCCGGTCGGGGGCATACAGCATATACGGCAGTTTATCCATCATCATCATAGCGATGATCTGGATGTATTTAGGAATGTATATTGTTTTGATCGGTGCCTATTTGAATTATTATTTCAGTACGCCGGAGCACCCGGGTGTGCTCGGAACCATCAGAAATATCAAGGACGAGACGGGGTATGAGACAAGATAGGGAAGAAATACTTGACATTTTCAGGCAATGTCACTAAAATAGATGGCAGTGAAAAAGCTGTGATGGTGCACAGTAGCGTTTTGTTTTCCGGCAGAGAGAGCGGGTCATCGGCTGAAAGCCCGTTTCGGTTCAGACAGAATGGCGAATTTCCCACCGGAGCTGTTTGAGTGAAGGATCCTTTTTGAGATGGTTTCGTATGAAAGAGGGAAAAGGATAGAGTAGCTTTGAACCGAGTCGCACGCGTTAAGTGTATGAAGAGTGTCCGGATGGTGTAAAGCGTCCGGAAACAAGGGTGGTACCACGTTTGTATGATTACAGCGTCCCTTGCCGATCCGCATCGGCAGGGGATTTTTTCGTCATACGGTTCGCCGGCGTGGTCGACGGTTGACAGGTGAAAAGCAGGCGAGAACCGGATGGCCGCTGCGGGACGGAATGAAAGAAAGGGAACAAGTTTAAGAAAAGGAGCAGAGAAATGAAAGAAAAGTTGGAGCAGATCAAAGAGCAGGCGTTGGCACAGATCAAAGCCAGCGACACAGCGGAGAAACTGAATGAGATCCGTGTGAATATCCTGGGTAAAAAGGGTGAGTTGACCAGTGTATTGAAGTCCATGAAGGATGTGGCACCGGAGGACAGACCGAAGGTTGGTCAGATGGTGAATGACGTGAGAAGTGAGATCGAGGCAGTGTTGGAGGAGCATAAGACCAGGATGGAGAATGCTATGCGCGAAGCGCGCATGAAGGCAGAGGTCATTGATGTGACGCTGCCGGCCAAGAAGGCGGAGATCGGACACAGACACCCCAATACGATTGCGTTGGAGGAGATTGAGCGCATCTTTGTCGGTATGGGGTACGAGGTCGTGGAAGGCCCCGAGGTGGAGAAGGATTATTATAATTTCGAGGCGCTGAATATCCCGGCGGATCATCCCGCGAAGGATGAGCAGGATACCTTTTATGTCAACGGGGATATTTTGCTGCGTACCCAGACTTCCGGTGTGCAGGTGCATGAGATGGAGAAAGGCACTTTGCCTATCCGTATGATCGCGCCCGGCAGAGTGTTCCGCGCGGACGAGGTGGACGCGACCCATTCCCCTTCCTTCCATCAGGTGGAGGGCATGGTAGTGGACAAGAACATCACGTTCGCAGATCTGAAGGGTACTCTGGCGGAGTTTGCGAAGGAACTGTTCGGGGAGGAGACCAAGGTAAAATTCAGACCTCATCACTTCCCGTTCACAGAGCCCAGCGCCGAGATGGATGTGACATGCTTCAAGTGCGGCGGCAAGGGCTGCCGGTTCTGTAAGGGCGAGGGTTGGATCGAGATCTTAGGCTGCGGCATGGTACATCCCCATGTGCTGGAGATGAGCGGTATAGATCCCAACGAGTATTCCGGATTTGCGTTCGGCGTGGGGTTGGAGAGGATCGCGCTGCTCAAGTATGAGATTGATGATATGAGACTGCTGTATGAGAATGATATCAGATTCTTGAAGCAGTTCTAGGGGAAAAGAGCCGTCGTGCATGCGATATATTCCACCGCAGGCACGTTGTCACTCCGTGAAAAACGCAGCGGTACATAAGATGCCAAAGTACGGCATCTAAGTACCGGCGTTTTTCAAGTGCCTGCTCAAGGAATATATCGCATGCACGACTCGGTTTCCGCAATTGGATAAGCTTATTTTATTAAAGAGAGGATTTATAGAGAAGAAAGGAAAAGAAATCATGAATACATCATTATCATGGATCAAGGCATATGTACCGGAGCTTCAGTGTACGGATCAGGAGTACATGGATGCGATGACGTTAACCGGTACCAAGGTGGAAGGATATGAGAGATCGGACAAAAATCTGGAGAAGATCGTGGTGGGACAGATCAAGAGCATCGCGCCGCATCCGGATGCAGATAAGCTGATCGTGTGTCAGGTGGATGTGGGAACGGAGACGATCCAGATCGTCACCGGTGCGCATAACGTAAAAGAAGGAGATAAGGTTCCTGTTGTTCTGGACGGCGGCAAGGTCGCCGGCGGACATGACGGCGGTCCTCTGCCGGAGGATGGAATCGCGATCAAGGCAGGCAAGCTGCGCGGTGTGGAGTCCTTCGGTATGATGTGCTCCATCGAGGAGCTGGGCAGCGACCGGAATATGTATCCCGAAGCGCCGGAAGAGGGAATCTATATTTTCAAGCCGGAGACGGAGGTCGGCGCAGATGCTGTGGAGGTGCTCGGTCTGCACAACACGGTATTTGAGTATGAGATCACCAGCAACCGAGTAGACTGTTACAGTGTACTGGGTATTGCGAGAGAGGCTGCGGCAACCTTCAGAAAGCCGTTCTGTCCGCCTGAGGTAAAGGTTACCGGTAATTCCGAGAATGTAAATGACTATGTCTCCGTGGAGGTGCAGGACAAGGATCTGTGCACCAGATATATGGCGAGAGTCTGCAAGAATATCAAGATCGGTCCTTCGCCGGAGTGGATGCAGAGAAGACTGGCGTCCAGCGGTATCCGTCCCATCAACAATCTGGTGGACATCACCAACTATGTGATGGAGGAGTATGGCCAGCCCATGCACGCGTTTGATCTGGACACTGTGGCAGGACACAAGATCATCGTGCGCAGAGCAAAGGACGGAGATGAGTTCCAGACTTTGGACGGACAGATGCGGAAAATGGATTCTGAGGTGCTGATGATCTGTGATGCAGACAAGGAGATCGGTATCGCAGGCATCATGGGCGGTGAGAATTCCAAGATCACGGATGAGGTGAAGACGGTGCTGTTTGAGGCGGCGATTTTCAACGGTCCGAACATTAGAAAGTCCGCCAAGAGACTGGGGCTGCGCACCGACGCTTCCGGTAAGTTCGAGAAGGGACTGGAGCCCCGCAATGCGGAGGAGGCGATCAATCGCGCCTGCCAGCTGATCGAGGAGCTGGGCTGCGGCGAAGTGGTCGGCGGTATGGTGGATGTAAAGGAACCGATCGCGGAACTGCGCAGACTGCCTTTTGAGCCGGAGCGCTATAACAAGCTGTTGGGGACAGATGTGAGCGAGGAGCAGATGTTTGAGATCTTTGCCCGCCTGGATATCAAGGTAGAGGAAGAAAACGGGAAAAAGGTACTGGTGATCCCTGCGTTCCGTCAGGATCTGGTGGGCATGGCGGATATCGCGGAGGAAGTGGCGAGATTCTACGGCTATGACAAGATCCCGACCACACTGCCGGGCGGCGGCTCCACCACGGGCAAGCTTTCCTACAAGCTGCGCATTGAGCAGAAGGCAAGGGATATCGCAGAGTACTGCGGTTTCTCTCAGGGCATGACATATTCCTTTGAGAGCCCCAAGGTGTTTGACAAGCTGTTGATCCCCGCGGATGACAAGCTGCGCGAGACCGTGACGATCTCTAACCCGTTGGGCGAGGATTTCTCCGTTATGAGAACTATTTCCCTGAACGGTATGCTGACCAGCCTTGCGACGAACTATAACAGAAGAAATAAAAATGTGAAATTATATGAACTGGGTAACATCTATCTGCCGAAGAGTCTGCCGGTGACGGAGCTGCCGGATGAGCGCATGCAGTTTACCCTTGGCTTCTACGGAGACGGTGATTTCTACACCATGAAGGGCGTGGTGGAGGAATTTTTGGAGAGCATCGGTCTCAGGGATAAGAAGGATTATGATCCCAAGGCGGGTAAGCCGTTCCTGCATCCCGGACGTCAGGCACTGATCAGCTACAAGGGTGAAGTGCTCGGTTATCTGGGTGAAGTGCATCCTTTGGTCTGCGACAATTATGACATCGGAACCAAGGTGTATGTGGCCGTTCTGGATATGCCGAAGATCGTGCCTCTTGCTACGTTTGACAGAAAGTATGAAGGCATCGCGAAATTCCCGGCAGTGAGCCGTGACATCAGTATGGTGGTGCCGAAAGAGATCCTGGTGGGCGAGATCGAGCAGATCATCGTGCAGAGGGGCGGCAAGATCCTGGAGAGCTGTTCTTTGTTTGATATCTATGAGGGCAGCCAGATCAAGGAAGGTTATAAGTCCGTGGCTTATTCCATCACCTTCCGGGCGAAGGATAGAACTTTGGAAGAGGCGGATGTGTCCGGCGCCATGAAGAAGATCCTGAACGGGCTGGAGCAGCTGGGGATCGAGCTGAGACAGTAACATTGCAAAATATAGGGTGTTGAGTATCAGCGTTGTGTGCCCTTTATATTCTATAAACGGCACGCAATAACATTTTGTAATAATGTATCCAGGAGAGAGGAAGACCCAAATGAGAGGCGTGAAAATAGTTCTGGGAATTGCAGCTATCGTGCAGTTTGCCGGTTTGTGTGCAGTGCTGGGAGTGATGTTGATGCAGGAGGTGTTCATAAAACCG
>CADBNO010000094.1 GCA_902796105.1 uncultured Lachnospiraceae bacterium
AACCGCAGAGCCTATTGTGCGCCGTACATCGGGGAAATCATGAACTGGACGTTTGCCTATGCTGAAAATAAAGAGTCTTTCCGGCGGGATGAGGTCTATGCCTATGAGGTGGATCTGTTGCCGATGCGTATCAGGTATCCCAGAGCAGACTACCCGGAGCAATATGTTTGCAGACATACTTCCGAAAAGCAGGAGATCATAGCGCCGGACTGTGAATCATTCGGATATACCCTGCATACATGCGTGGATTGCGGGTATTCCTGGAAGGATACCTATACACTTAAGCAGCATGAGTATGAGTGGAAGGTGGAAAAAGAGCCGCATCTGGACGAGGCAGGCTCGCAACGGGGAGTATGCACAAGATGCGGTGCAGAGAAAGAGGAAGTGATAGCTGCGCTGCAGGTAGAGGATATAGCAGATCAACTCGAGGAATTTGTTTGGAGCACCTTAGAGTTTTTCCTGTTGCAGAGGATCGGAAGCTTTTGAATATTTTTGGGAAGAGATTGCCAGGGTAGGGAGTACGAAAATGGCCAAAGTGATCATGATACAGGGCACCATGTCCGGTGCGGGAAAAAGTATGCTTGTGGCGGGTTTGTGCCGGATCTTCAAACAGGACGGGTACAGGGTGGCGCCTTTTAAATCGCAGAACATGGCTCTGAATTCCTATATTACAAGTGACGGACTGGAGATGGGGCGTGCCCAGGTCATGCAGGCGGAGGCGGCAGGAGTTGCGCCCTGTGTACATATGAATCCGATCCTCTTAAAGCCTACGAATGATGTGGGCTCGCAGGTGATCGTAAACGGAGAAGTCGTCGGAAATATGTCTGCAAGAGAGTATTTTGCCTATAAAAAGCAATTAGTACCGGAGATCAGGAAGGCGTTTGCGGAGTTGGAGAAACAGGCAGATATTATCGTGATCGAAGGGGCGGGTAGCCCTGCGGAGATCAATCTGAAGGAAAATGATATTGTCAATATGGGTATGGCGGAACTTGTGGATGCGCCGGTGCTGCTGGTGGGAGACATCGACAGGGGCGGCGTGTTCGCACAGCTTTTGGGGACAGTGATGCTGCTTACGGAAAGTGAGCGGGCAAGAGTGAAGGGCCTGATCATCAACAAGTTCCGGGGGGATAAGACCTTGCTGGAGCCGGGGATCGAGATGTTGGAAAATCATATAGACAATATCCGGGAGAGAGAAGGTGGATCGGAGCGGGATGATGGTATATCGCCGCAAATTCCGGTTGTGGGCGTGATCCCTTATATGCCGGTGCGGCTGGAGGATGAGGACAGTCTGACAGAGCGGTTTGACAGACGGCGAGTGAAAGCGGTGGATCTGGCGGTGATCCGCTATCCAAGGATCTCGAATTTTACAGATTTTGACGTTTTCGAGCAGGCGGGCGGGGTATCGTTGCGGTATGTGCAGAGTGTGGCGGAGCTGGGTGAGCCGGATATGATCTTCCTGCCGGGGAGTAAGAACAGCATAGGGGATCTGAAATGGATGCGGGAGAACGGGCTGGAGGCAGCAGTGAAGAAACTGTCCGGGCGGGTGCCGGTGTTCGGGATCTGCGGCGGGTTTCAGATGCTGGGAGAGTGGATCTGTGACCCGGAGGGTGTGGAAGAAACAGGTGTCGGACCGGACGGTGTAGAAGGACAGGCAAGTATCCGGGGGATGGGATTGCTGCCTGTGACGACCATAATGCGGGAGGAGAAGACCAGACGGGTAATACATGCGGCATTTTCCGGTATGGAAGGGAATCTGGCTTGTCTGAACGGTCTGCCGATCGAAGGCTATGAGATCCATATGGGCGAGACGCAGAAAAGAGATAAAGAGTCAGCAGAGGATTTGGCAGAGGGCAATATTTTGCAGAGCGGCAATATTTACGGAACCTATATCCATGGCGTTTTTGACGGGGAAGGGGTTGCCTCGTCAATTCTGAATGACCTGGCGGCAAAGAAGGGCGTGACGGTCGGAACCGGACAGATGTTGGACTATCGTGCCTACAAGGAAACGCAGTATGATCTGTTGGCGGAGACTTTGCGGGAGCATCTGGATATGAAGGCGGTTTACGGAATGCTCCGGGAAGTTAAACGGGAGAAAGAAGCATAATATGTTGAAAGTTTGGAAGCCTGGCAGATGAGAGAGGTTGTTGCCACGGTGGAAGAGGATAGAAAGTTGGCAGAAAAAAATTTGGCGGGAAAAAAATCAGCAGCAAGAAGTTTGTCGAAAAGAAGTCTATGGGAACTGCGGATAGACGAGCCTGATGAGTTGATACGGGCGCAGGTGCAGACACGGATCGATCGGATCGCAAAGCCGTTGGACAGTTTGGGAAAGTTTGAGGCTTATCTGGCACAGATTGGAGCGATCACGGGAAAAGCAGATATCGATATCCGGAAGAAAGCGGTTTTAGTCATGTGTGCGGACAACGGGATCGTGGAGGAAGGTGTCAGCCAGTGCGGGCCGGAGGTAACAAGGCAGGTGGCGGAGTCCATGGGCAGGGGGACATCCAATGTCTGTAAAATGGCGAGAGTGGTCGGCGCAGATGTGATCCCTGTGGATGTGGGGATTGCAGGCACAGAGGCTGTTGCCGGGGTTCTGAACCGAAAAGTGATGCCCGGTACCAAAAATTTTCGCAAAGAGCCGGCCATGACCGCGGAGCAGCTACTTGAGGCAATACGCGTGGGGATGGATCTGGCGGCAGAATGTAAGGAAAAAGGCTATCAGATACTGGCTACCGGGGAAATGGGAATCGGCAATACCACGACGTCTGCGGCTGTGGCCGCAGCGCTGACCGGCGTTTCGGCAGAAAGGATCGTGGGGCGGGGAGCGGGGCTCTCAGATGCAGGTCTTGTGCGCAAGAGAGAGATCGTACAGGAGGCACTTTTCCGGTATGCATCTGTCGGTGAGAAACCGGATACAGAGATGCTCATATCGGCCCGGACGGTGCCGGGATCAAAACAGGAGCTGATGCAGGATAAGACTTTACAGATATTGTCCTGTGTGGGCGGATTGGACATTGCGGCGATGGCGGGGGTATTCATTGGGGGTGCGATAGTGCATCTGCCGGTGGTGATCGACGGCGTGATCTCGGCTGTGGGTGCGTTGGTGGCGGAGAGACTGGTTCCCGGTGTGAAGGCGTATATGATCCCTTCCCATAAGAGCAAGGAACCTGCGGCGGATGTGGTGTTTCAGGCACTTGGTATGGAGCCCGTGATCCAAGGGAATCTGGCATTGGGGGAGGGCACGGGAGCCGTGATGCTTTTCGGACTCCTGGATCTGGCGATGGCGCTTTATGAGAAGCCGACCACATTTGAGGATATTGCGGTGGAACAGTATCAAAGGTTTTAAAAGGGACAGTATCAGAGCTTGAGACAGATTTGTGAGTGGAAAGGAAATAAAAATTCATGAGTATTTCGTACAGTGTAATATTTGATATGGACGGCGTGATCTTTGATTCCGAGAAAGCGTGTCTTATTTGCTGGAGTGAGGTGGCTGCAAAATACGGGATCAGTGAAATCGATAAAGTGTTTACCCGGTGCATTGGAACGAATAAAAATCAGACCAGGGAGATCGTGGAAACCGCATATGCAAAGAAGTTTGGAACGGGTATTGCGGACAGGCTGCTCGCAGAAAGTTCAAGGGTGTTTCATGAGAAATATGATGGCGGGCGGCTGCCGGTAAAGCCCGGAGTGAAAGAAATATTAGAGTATTTGAAGGCGGATCACATTCGGACGGCGGTGGCGTCCTCCACCCGCAAAGCTACGGTGGAAAAGGAACTGGAGGAAGCAGGGTTTCTGGGGTATTTTGATATGATCATCGGCGGAGATGCGGTGAAGATCAGCAAGCCAAATCCTGAGATTTATCTCTTGGCCTGTGAGGAACTTTCGGTGAGACCGGAGGAGACTTTTGCCATCGAGGACTCCTACAACGGAATCCGGGCAGCCCACGGGGCGGGGATGCGTCCCATTATGGTGCCGGATATGATCCCGGCGGATGCGGAAATGCGCAGGCTTTCTGAGGTGGTGTGCGGGGATCTGTCTGAGGTGCGGGAGTATCTGGCGAAAATAGGATACAAGATGTGACAGGCAATATAGATCCTTTGAGAAAATCAGGAGTGGAGAATCAGAAAGCAAAACAGATACGAAATGCGAAAGGAGAAATTGGTATGAGAGAGATGCAGCTGAGAAAAAGAGTGCAGATATGGTATATTGCGGTTATGCTTTTGTTGGTGCTTGCGCTTCCTGGATGTGGCGGAAAGGCACAAGAGAAAGGTAAGGCACATACGACTGGTGCCGGAACGGATTATGCCGTGGCTGCTAACTGGGCATATTATGGGATCGGGGAGGACAAGGAGGTTGACCTGTTTTTGATCTGTCCGGCAGTTGATATGAAGGCGGAGAATAATATGGCGCTGGATGATGAGGAGACCAAGGCGAACTTTGTGGGAGCGTTGAATATGGAGCGCGGAATTTATGAGGACAGCGCCAGAATGTTTGCGCCTTATTACAGGCAGGCGGCCATGCAGGTCTATGGTCTGGAGCCGGAGGCGAGGGAGCCTTATCTGGAGCTTGCGTATGAGGATGTGTCATCGGCCTTTTCCTATTACCTGGAGCATGAAAATCAAGGAAGACCGATCGTGTTGGCCGGTTTTTCCCAGGGAGCGGATATGTGTTACAGACTATTGGCGGAATACTTCGGGGATGAGGTATTGTACGAGCGGCTCGTGGCGGTGTATGCGATCGGCTGGCCGGTGACAGAGGATATGGTGGAAAAGTATCCGCAGATCAGACCGGCACAGTCCGCGGAGGATTTTGGCGTGGTGATCAGCTTTGACTGTGAGGCTCCGGAGGTGGAGGAAACCTTTATCAATCCGGCAGGCCAGAAGGCGCTGTCGATCAATCCGTTGAATTGGAAGACAGACGGGACGGCTGCAGACCGAAGCGAAAATTTGGGTGCCTGCTTTACGGATTACAGCGGCAATATCACAAGAGAAGAAGCAGAACTGTGTGGCTGCTATATTGACGAACAACGCGGCGTGTTGAAGGTGACGGATGTTCAGGCGTCGGATTACCCGGCGGTTGTGCCGGGGCTTCCCAAGGGCGGGTATCATGTTTATGACTATCAGTTCTTTTACCGGAATCTGCAGGAGAATGTAAAGCTGCGCGCGGAGCGTTATATGCTGGAAAAGACAGAGCAGCCGGCTGCGTGAGCAGGTAAATGCCGGAAAGCACGGGCAATCTGTCCGCGGGGAATAGAGATGATAAGGATTAAAAATATGTTGATCTTGGTGACAGGTGGTAGCTGCAGCGGAAAGTCCGGTTTTGCGGAGAAGCTTTTGGCAGAAACCGGTGCAGACACAAAGAAATATTATATCGCTACAATGGATGCGGCGGATGCGGAGAGTAGGGCGCGGGTACAAAGACACCGGGCACAGAGAGCCGGGAAAGGTTTTGCGACGATCGAACAGGCGCGGAATGTGCATCTGGCTGCGGAGGAGATACAGGCGGAGAGCAAGATTTCGGAACGAACGGCTGCACTCTTAGAATGCATGTCGAATTTGACAGCGAATGAAATGTTCGGTGTGGACAAAGTACAGCCAGAGCAGGTTGTGATAGAAAAAGTCTGCCGTGATATTGCACAGTTGGAAAAGACTCTTGATCTGTTGATCATCGTGACCAACAATGTATTTGAGGACGGCGTGCAGTATGATGAAAGTACAGAGAGCTATCTGCGGGCACTTGGGCGCATGAATGCCCGGCTGGCAGAGCGGGCGGAGCAGGTTTATGAGGTGGTTGTCGGAGTGCCGGTTTTATGGAAAAATGGAAAATAAGAGGTACAATATGAGCGAAATATTTGATATAGTGGATGAAAGGGGGATGCCCACCGGAGAAACGGTTTCGCGCGATGAGGCGCATGAGAAGGGAATCCGGCACAGGACAGCGCATATTTGGGTAGTCAGAAAAGAAGGCGACAAAGTGCAGATGCTCCTGCAAAAGAGAGCGCAGAATAAGGACAGTTTTCCGGGTTGCTATGATACTTCTTCCGCCGGACATATTCAGGCAAAGGATGAGCCGCTGGAATCTGCAAGGCGTGAGCTTTGGGAGGAGCTGGGGATTGCGGCGGATGAGAAAAATCTGGACTTTGCCGGATGCTTTGGAATCGAATATGAAAAAGTATTTCACGGAAAGCCTTTCCACGACAATGAGGTGGCTTTTGTTTTTGTGTATTCTAAGCCCGTTGAGATATCGGAGTTGACGCTGCAGGAGGAAGAAGTGGAGAGCGTGGCGTGGTTTGATGTGGACGTGCTGCAAGGGCTGCTGGATCCCCGGGACAGCCGGTTTTGTGTCCCGATGGAAGGTTTTTTACTGGGAAAGAAATGGTGCGAGGAGCACCTGTAACATGTGGGCGCAGCAAGTGATGGTAAAATGCGGTCGTGCATCAGGTTTAATAGAATTTTATTGATAAAGGAGAGGTTTGTATGGACATCATAGAAAGTGTGCTGCGATCCTTTGCCATAGCGTTCGGCACTTATTCAAAGATCCCCATGCCGCATTTTGAGTGGAAAGGGGAGGACATGCGGTATTCGCTGTGTTTTTTCCCGCTCGTAGGGGCGGTCATCGGGCTGCTTGTCTGGGGATTTATGGGGTTGGCGGATCGGATCGGCTTGGGAGAAGTGAGCGCCTGTCTGATCGGCTGCATCCTGCCGATCCTTGTGACGGGCGGTATTCATCTGGACGGTTTTTTGGACGTATGTGATGCCAGGCATTCCTACGGGGAGAGGGAGAAGAAGCTGGAGATCTTGAAAGACCCACATATTGGGGCTTTTGCGGTGATACAGACACTTGTTTGTGCGGCTGTTTATGGCAGCGGGTTCTCGGAAATTTTAAGGAGCGGGGAGGCGCAAATGTCTATCGAGGAACAGGGGAACTCAAAGGCCTTATTGGTCTTTTGCTGTGGATTTGTGTTGGCACGGGTGTTGAGCGGACTAAGTCTGGTATTTCTACAGCCGGCAAAGGAGACCGGGATGTTAGCGGCTTTTGCAGGGGCAGCACAGATAAAAGTTGTGCGGGGCGTGTTGCTTCTCGAACTGGGCGGGATCATGGGGACGATGATCGGGATTGACCTCAAATCCGGCATATTGGCGATAGGGGCTGCAGTGCTGAGCTTTTTCTATTATGTGCATGTTAGCAAAAAGGAATTCGGCGGGATCACCGGAGATCTGGCGGGATATTTTGTGGTGATCTGTGAAACGGCAATGGTAGTGGTATTGGGATTGTGCTGTGTGCTATAATGAGTGAGGCGGATTGTTTTTATGGGATGAGAGG
>CADBNO010000095.1 GCA_902796105.1 uncultured Lachnospiraceae bacterium
GCGATCGATCTGGAGTGCATCAGCGTTCCGGAAAATACTTTGATCGATATTGATCAGATGAAAAATTATCCGCCCGAGCAGCAGGTGATCATCACTACGGGAAGCCAGGGCGAGAGCATGGCGGCGCTGTCGAGGATGGCCAACAATATGCACCGGAAGATCACCATAGGCCCCGGGGATACGGTTATTTTTTCCTCTCATCCGATCCCGGGAAATGAGAAGGCGGTGACAAAGATCATCAATGAGCTGCTGCGTAAGGGTGCGGATGTGGTGTTCCAGGATACTCACGTGTCCGGGCATGCCTGTCAGGAGGAGATCAAGTTGATCTATGCCCTTACCAGACCGAGATATTCCGTGCCGGTACACGGCGAGTACAAGCATCTGACCGCACAGGCCAAGATCGCGGAGAGCCTGGGGATTGACAAGGAAAATATCTTTATCCTGTCCTCCGGCGATATTCTGGAGTTGGACGAGGAGATGGCGAAGGTGGCCGGAAAAGTGCCTACCGGCGGTATCCTCGTGGATGGTCTCGGTGTGGGCGATGTGGGAAATGTGGTGCTCAGAGACCGTCAGCATCTGGCGGAGGACGGTATTCTGATCGTTGTCATGAGTCTGGAGAAGGTAAGCGGCGAGCTGGTAGCGGGTCCCGATATTGTATCCAGAGGATTTGTATATGTGCGGGAGTCCGACGAACTGATCGAGGAGGCGCGCATGACGGTGGACGATGCCATCCAGAACTGCCTGGACAAGGGTGTGACAGACTGGGGCAAGTTAAAATCCGTGACCAAGGATGTATTGAGCGAATACGTATGGAGAAAGACCAAGAGACGACCCATGATCCTGCCTGTCATAATGGAGATCTAATTATGGAGATATAATCAGGAGGCGTACAGATGGATAAAATCGAAAATTCCCTGCAGCAGCTGATCAATGATATTTTGTCTTCAGAGATTTACAGGCAGTATGATGTTCAGCGGATCCGCGTGAACGCCATGCCGGAGCTGAAGAGTCGGATTGATGAGTTCCGCAGACGCAATTTGGAATTACAGATGAATGAACACACAACGATTGCGGAAATTGACGGTTTTGAGAGAGAGTATGCAAAATTCCGGGAAGACCCGATTGTGGATGATTTTCTGGCGGCGGAACTGGCCTTCTGCAGATTGATGCAGGAGATCAATCTGCGTCTGACAGATGCGATGCATTTTGAATAAAAAGAGCTGGAGGACGTGCGATGAAAGCAGGAAATTTAATAGTGGCTGTGTTTGGCGCCATTTTAAAGATCGTGCTGGCGATAGCGGCTATTTTTATCATATATCGTGGTGCGCTGCGCTGCTATGATTTCGGGTACCGTATATTTACAGAACCGGCAATGTCCGCCGGAGAGGGCAGAGCGGTGACGGTGACGCTGAAACCGGATATGTCTGCGCTGGAGATCGGCGAGATGATGGAGAGTAAAGGACTTACCAGAGACAGCAAGCTTTTCGCCCTGCAGTATCTGTGTTCGGAATATAAGGAGGACGTGGCACCGGGAACGTATGAGGTGCGGACTTCCATGACGGCGGAGGAGATCATGGCGGCCATGGTGCCTTCGGATCACGCTGATGAAGTGTCGGAACCCGAGCTGTCCTCGGATGCGCAGAGCAACGGCGCAAAGTGAGGAACGGACTATGGTGATCGACGAAAGAATGCTGACTTTTATTGATTCCATGAACAGTGCGAACACGCCTCTTCTGGATGAGATCGAAACATATGCACGGGCAACGGATGTACCGATCATCCGACGATCCATGCAGCAACTTATGAAATTCCTGATGGCTACGCGAAGACCCCGCAATATTCTGGAGGTTGGCACCGCCATCGGGTTTTCTGCGCTTTTGATGAGCGAATATGCGCCGGCGGATTCCCATATCACAACGATTGAAAAATATGAAAAAAGGATCCCTGTCGCCAGGGAGAATTTTCGCAAAGCGGGCAGGGAGGAGCAGATCACGCTTTTGGAAGGTGATGCCGCCGATATCCTGAAGGAGCTGGAGGGTGAATACGATCTGATCTTCATGGATGCGGCGAAAGGGCAATACATCCACTTTATGCCGCAGATCCTGCGGCTTCTTGCCCCGGACGGAATGCTGGTTTCGGACAATGTATTACAGGACGGAGACGTGACAGAGTCCCGCTTTGCGGTTACCAGACGGAATCGTACCATTCACAGCCGCATGCGGGATTATTTATATGAATTGACACACCATCCCCAATTGGAAACGGTGATATTGCCTGTGGGGGACGGGGTAACGCTGAGCGTGAAAAAATGAGTATCGCAAATACTTGATTAAACATGACGCAGGTAATTGCGAAACTTTGTTTTTGAGCAAGAGTCATTGTGCATGTTGTATATTTCAACGCAGGGACGCTCTCGCTCGGTTTCGGACGTAGTGGTACTAAGGTGCTAAAGTACAGCACCTAAGTACCAACGTCCTCAAACGCTCTGCTTATGAAATATACGGTATGAACAATTCGGTACTAGAAAAAATGAGTTTCGCAAATACTTAATTAAACATGACGGTTAAGAGGAAGTAGATATGGACAATACGACGAACACAGTGCGCGTTCCGGAGCTTTTGATACCGGCGAGCAGTCTGGAGGTGCTGAAGACGGCAGTGATCTTTGGCGCGGATGCGGTTTATATCGGCGGCGAGGCGTTCGGCCTGCGGGCCAAGGCCAAGAATTTTACGTCCGGCGAGATGGCGGAAGGGATCGCGTTTGCCCATGCCCACGGGGTGAAGGTGTACGTGACGGCCAATATTCTGGCGCACAATGGCGACCTGGACGGGGCACGGGAGTATTTTGCCGAACTGAAGGCGATGAAGCCGGATCAGCCTGATGCGCTGATTATTTCGGACCCGGGGATGTTCACCATTGCCAGAGAAGTGTGGCCCGAGGTGGAGATCCATATTTCCACGCAGGCGAATAACACCAACTATCAGACGTATCTGTTCTGGTGGAAAATGGGGGCGAAACGGGTGGTGTCTGCCAGAGAACTGTCCCTGGCAGAGCTTAAGGAGATCCGGGAGCATATACCGGAGGAGATGGAGATCGAGAGCTTTGTTCACGGAGCGATGTGTATTTCCTATTCGGGCAGATGCCTGCTCAGCAATTATTTCACCGGGCGGGACGCCAATCAGGGTGCGTGCACGCATCCGTGCCGCTGGAAATACGCGGTGATGGAAGAGTCCAGACCGGGAGAATATCTGCCGGTCTATGAGAATGACCGGGGAACCTTTATCTTTAATTCCAAGGATCTGTGCATGATCGAGCATATCCCCGAAATGATCGATGCCGGGATCGACAGCCTGAAGATCGAGGGGCGCATGAAGACGGCGCTGTATGTGGCAACGGTAGCGCGGACTTACCGCAAAGCCATCGACGATTATCTGGAGAGTGAGGACAAATACCGATCCCATATGGATTGGTACAAAGCCGAGATCGCCAAGTGCACCTACAGACAATTTACCACCGGCTTTTATTTTGGCAAGCCGAATGAAGAGACACAGATTTATGACAATAACACTTATGTGAACGAATATATCTATCTCGGTATCGTGGAGGCGGTACAGGCGGACAGCGGAGTTCCCGGCGGGGGGCAGAACCTGAGCGGATCGCAGGGACATGCGGTATCCGGGGGCGGCGCGCTGGCGCAGATCACACAGCGCAACAAGTTCTGCGTGAATGACGAGATTGAGATCATGAAGCCGGACGGACGCAATATACCGGTCAGGGTGCAGGCCCTCTTTGATGAGGAAATGCAGCCTGTGGAGAGTGCGCCGCATCCCAAGCAAAAGCTGTATCTGGCACTGACGGAGACGGAGACGGGACGATGCGCCGATGTGCAGCAATACGATCTGCTCAGAGTGGCAAATTCGTAACAAACTTTGGCATTGACAAGCTTTTGCAAAGAAATTAAAATATAATGCGAAATGTCGATTTGAAAGATGCGTTAAAGGAGAAAACAATGGGCGAGATCATCAATGTGGAAGAACTGTTTGCCAGCAAAGTATTTACCGTGGCCAAAATGAAGGAGAGACTTCCGAAGAATATCTATAAGGAAGTGAAGCGGATCATGGACCAGGGCGGTGAGCTTTCCCCTGCTGCAGCGGATGTGGTGGCGAAGGCAATGAAGGACTGGGCGGTAGAGAACGGCGCAACCCACTATACACATTGGTTTCAGCCATTGACAGGTATCACGGCGGAGAAACATGACGCTTTCGTGACGCATCCTGACGAAGAGGGTAAGATGATCATGGAGTTTTCCGGCAAGGAGCTCATCAAGGGCGAGCCGGACGCATCCTCCTTCCCCTCCGGCGGACTGCGGGCGACCTTCGAAGCCCGGGGTTACACTGCCTGGGATATGACTTCCCCCGCTTTCCTGAAAGAGGATGCGGTGGGCGTGATCCTCTGCATTCCTACGGCGTTCTGCTCCTATAAGGGAGAAGCGCTGGACAAGAAGACGCCGCTCCTTCGCTCCATGGAGGCGATCAGCGAGCAGGCGCTGCGTATTGTGCGACTGTTCGGCAATACGACGGCTAAAAAGGTGACGCCCAGCGTCGGTGCTGAGCAGGAATATTTCCTGATCGACAGGGAAAAGTACTTAAAGAGAGATGACCTGATCTTTACCGGCCGCACTCTTTTCGGCGCTCCGGCGCCCAAGGGTCAGGAGCTGGAGGATCATTATTTCGGAACCATCAGGGAACGTATCGGTTCCTATATGAAGGACTTAAATATTGAATTGTGGAAGTTGGGCGTGACCGCCAAGACCCAGCACAATGAGGTGGCGCCGGCACAGCATGAGCTTGCACCGATCTATGAGACGGCCAACATCGCGGTGGATCACAATCAGCTTGTGATGGAGACCATGAAAAAAGTGGCGGGACGTCACGGGATGACCTGTCTGCTGCACGAGAAGCCTTTCGCGGGTGTGAACGGCTCCGGCAAGCATGACAACTGGTCCCTGAATACGGACAATGGCGTGAATCTGCTGGATCCCGGCTATACGCCCAATGAAAATATCCAGTTTTTGCTGGTTTTGGCGTGCATTATGAAGGCGGTTGACACGCATGCGGATCTGCTGCGGCAGAGCGCATCGGATGTGGGAAATGATCACAGACTGGGAGCAAACGAGGCGCCGCCGGCTATCATCTCCATTTTCCTGGGAGAGCAGCTGGAGGATGTGGTGAAACAGCTGATCGAGACCGGCGCGGCGGATCATTCCATTCAGGGCGGCACCCTGCAGACCGGTGTTTCCACTCTGCCTGATTTTGAGAAGGACGCAACGGACAGAAACCGTACCTCACCTTTTGCTTTCACCGGCAACAAGTTTGAGTTCCGTATGGTGGGAAGCTCCGATTCCGTGGCAGACCCCAACACCACGTTAAATGCCATTGTGGCAGAGGCTTTCTGCGAGGCGGCGGATATTCTTGAGAAAGCGGATAATTTTGAACTCGCGGTACATGATCTGATCAAGCAGTATATGACGGAGCATCAGCGCATCGTGTTTAACGGCAACGGTTACTCCGATGAATGGGTGGCAGAAGCGGCGAGACGCGGACTGCCCAATATCAAATCCATGGTGGAGGCTTCCTCTGCGCTGACCACAGAGAAATCGATCGCCCTGTTTGAGAAATTCGGTATCTTTACAAAGGTGGAACTGGAATCCAGAGAGGAGATCCTCTATGAGACTTATTCCAAGACCATCAATATTGAGGCGCTTACCATGATCCAAATGGCGAAGAAACAGATCCTTCCTGCTGTGATGAAGTATACCAAGACCTTGGCGGACACGGTGATCGCGGTGCGGGAGGCCGGCGCGGAGGCCGGTGTTCAGGCACAGTCCCTGAAGGAGATCTCTGCAGA
>CADBNO010000096.1 GCA_902796105.1 uncultured Lachnospiraceae bacterium
AAACCAGGAGGTGCATCATGTCAAACATAGAATTGGGAGAAGTACAATTGCAGTTTGCAGAGATCGTATGGCGCGAGGAGCCGGTGGGTTCCGGGGAGTTGGTGAAGATCTGCGAGAAGGAGCTGAGCTGGAAGAAGCCCACCACTTACACGGTTCTGCGTAAACTTTGTGAAAAAGGGTTATTGCAGAATCAGAATGGGACAGTCACATCCATTCTGTCCAGAGAGGACTATTATTCTGCGAAAAGCGAACAGTTTGTGGAGGATACTTTTGCGGGATCGCTTCCGGCTTTTATCGCCGCGTTCACTGCCAGAAAGAAGCTGTCCCGCCAGGAGATGGACGAAATCCAAGGTATGATAGATGCATTCAGGAAGGAGCAGTGATACAACGATGAATGTAGCAATGACTGCAACAATGACTGCAGCAATGACTGTAGCTACGAATACAGAATTAAACAGAATATTTTTGCTGATCGTAAATAATGCTTTGACAGCCGGGTGGGTGATTTTGGCGGTGATCGCACTGCGGAGCATACTCAAAAAAGCGCCGCGTTTTATCACCTGCCTGCTCTGGGGAGCGGTGGCGTTTCGGTTGCTGTTTCCGTTCTCCGTGGAGAGCGCGCTCAGTCTGATCCCAAGCAGCCAGCCGATCCCTGCGAACATCGCGTATGCGGCGCAGCCCTCTGTGGATACCGGTCTGGCAATCGTGGACAAACATGTGAATCCGATCATCATAAACCGACTGGCACCGATCCGCGAGGCGGGTGTGAGCCCGCTGCAGATCATGATCACATTTTGTTCGGCAGTATGGCTTGTGGGCGTGGCGGGGATGCTGTTGTATGCGCTTGTCAGTTATGTGATGCTGTGGAAAAAGGTTCGCGGGGCAACAGCAGGTGTCCAAGAAGCGGAGAGATTCGTGAGCAATGAAAACGTGTTTATTGTAAATTCTATCGATACGCCATTTATCTTAGGCATTTTCAGACCGCAGATCTATCTGCCGGACAGTCTGCCTTTGGAGGAAACGGAATATGTGCTGGCGCATGAGCAAAACCATATCCGACGGGGCGACCATATCTGGAAACTGCTGGGCTTTCTGCTCCTGTCCGGCTATTGGTTCCAACCCCTGGCATGGATCGCCTACGCATTATTTTCAAAGGATATAGAGTACGCATGTGATGAAAAGACCACAAAGGACAGGGATAAAACCTGGCGGGCGGATTATTGTCAGGCGCTCTTGAATTGCAGTGCCAGGCAAAAGAATATCACGGCCTGTCCGGTGGCGTTCGGCGAGATGGCGGTAAAGGGAAGGGTACAATCTGTGCTGAAATACAAAAAGCCCGCATTTTGGATCCTGTGCGCAGCTGCCGCAGCCTGCATTGTATTGGTGGTCTGTTTCCTGACCAATCCGCCCCGGACTTATTCGGTTAAAGTGATCGTGCCTGCAGACTGCGTGGGAAAATTTGCGTATTCTGACGAAGAGTTGTGTGCCAAAGGAAACGGTAAGATCACCTTGAGCGCAGGGGAGAACCTGCCGGATACGGAGGTCATGCTGGTGGCGACAGAGGGCACAGGGGAGATGAAGACCATTGCTCCTTTTTATATGACGCCCGGAGTGCCTGTACAGGTCACATTGGAAAAGGATACCTGGTACAGACTCTGCGTGAATGTGCGGAATGAGACTGATGAACCGCGGGAGGTGTTTGTCAATGCAAAAGGGGTGGAGCTGCGGATCGCAGACTACCAGATCGTTGCAGACAGAAGATTTCCTTATACGATCCCGGCATCAGTAGTCGGACGCGAAGAGGATGTCATCATCGCAAGACAGGACGCGGAATATGAGAAGAAATTGCAGGCTGCGCTGGAGGAGCAGCAGGCAAAACTTAAACAGATGCAAGAAGAGATGCAAGAAGAAGTAGAAAAACAGATGCTGGAAAGTCAGATATTGTCAGATCAGGGGGCGGTACAGAGTTCAGAGTCTCAACCAATCGGCATCTCCCTACCGCAGGGTTATTCCATCGGAGCATACAAGGAGGCGCTGGGGCTGGCAGGCGGAAACCTGATCGAGCCGGTTTCTTATCGTTGTTATGAGAAAAGTCCTGCGTATGAAATGGAGGACTGGTATTATTCCGGTTTCCTGTGTAAGTTTCCGGCGGAGGTGATAACTGTCAACTTCAGTGATGGACGGCCGGAGCCTGATGCGGCGTGGACTTCCTCAGGGACTGGAATTCCTTTGCAGAATCATACCGTGCGGGAGAATGACGTGGTGACTGGAGAGCAACAGGACAGTGCTGGATGGTGGTATCTCTGTATAAAAGAATCCCACGACCTGTTTACCGGTGCGCTGCTGGATTCCTCTATGCAATACAGAGATATGTTGCAGGATGTGGATCTGAGCCAGTATGACAGTACAGCAACCTATTACTACTACTATTTCGTGAAAGAAGGGGAGCCGTTTTATTATTATCTGTCGCTTTCTGCAAAAGAATTCGATCCGGGACAGGCAAACCGGATCGCGGCTTCGGTGAAGCTGCCGACAGGGGAATAAAGAAACATATGTTTCGCGGAGGAACAGTTCTTTTGGCGCGTAACGGCATATCGGGCGGTCGGTCTGATATGCCGTTACATGTAATGAATAGAAACAGAGCAAATAACGCTTACCGGATTAAAAATATCCGTTAAAGAAGTTGCCCAAAGCGGCATATCCGCCATAGTTAAAGTAGCCATTTGTGCCATAGATGCCTGTTGTTCCAAGTGTTCCTGTGGTCATAGACACCAGGGAACTGGTGGCGGCTCTCCCAATCCGCCCTGCTGCGTAGGAAACATTATCCGCGAAGCTGCCCGTACCTTGGAACAGTGATTTCACGGTGTCCATGTCGGCATCTTTGAAGGTCTTTTCGTCCAGAGACAGTCTGCCGTCTTTCCCGGTGGTGATCCCCACTTTCGCAAGACTTTTACTCAGAATCTGGGTGGTGCGGGACATGCTTGCGGCAGCGCCAGCTACATTGCGGTCTGTGGAAACAGATGCGTTCTTCAAGGTGTCATTGTAGCTTTCCACAAAGCGGTTTACTGCACTGTAGATAGCGTCTTTGTCGTAATCCGTAACGGCGCTGCCGTCTGCCTGCTTGATCGTTTTTTTCTCAAAAAGATCATTTTTCCCGCTGAGATTCAGCTTGTCCACGGCCCACGTCAGGTCTTCCGCATCCCCTTTGATCGTCGTCAGATCGCTTGACATGGATTGCAGTTTGTTCCGCGCGGTATTTTGAGATCCGGAAATCCTGGAGTTGGAAATCCGTGACGCGGTATTGCTCTGTCCGTACCGTGCTTTTAACAGCTGTGCGTAAGAACTGCGCGAGGCCCGCGAGGAACCGTAGATCGAGCTGATCCCGGAATTGCCAAAGGACGGGAAATTAAAGTTGTAAAATCCTGAAATACGTGTCATGTGCACACTCTCCTTTCTGTGTTTGATTTCACTTATCATATCGCCACAATCCCTTAAAATTCAAGGCTTTGGGGCAACGGTTCGTTCCCGTTTGATGGCATTTGCGGAAGTGGTTTCCGTTGGTTCCATTTTGGGCGCAGTTTGTTCCAAGGAGCGGATCAGGCGGTCAAGGTTGTGTTAAATTTGACGATATAGTAGATATACGAAGATAAGAAGTCTTTGAACAGAAGTCTTTGAACGACAAGAGATCATGACGAAAATACGGCAGAAATAGAATGAGGGGCGCACAATATGCACATAATGATTTGCGATGATGAAGCGGCAATCCGCACACAGATAAGGGAACTGATCCTGCGGGAGGATGCGGGAGCGATCATCCATGAGGTGGTTTCCGGCAAGGAACTGCTGCAGAGTACGCAGATGGATATCTGCTTTCTGGATATTCAGATGGAGGGAATGAACGGTCTGGACACGGCAAAGCGGCTGCGTCAGGCCGGGTGGACAATTCCACTCATTTTTATCACAGGGATCAAAGACTACGTATTCGATGCCTTTGAGGTGGAGGCACTGGGTTATCTATTAAAGCCCATTGATGAGGAGAAATTCCTGCAGGTGTATCGGAGGGCAGTGGAAAAAGCAGAGCGCGACAGCACGGAGGAGCCGATCCTGTTTTCTACACAGAAGATGACATATTCTCTCAAGCCGGGACAGATCTACTATGCGGAAAATGACCGTAAAAAGATCAATCTGCACACCACAGAAGGCGTGATCGTCTTATATGCATCCATGCAGGAGATGGAGAAAAAACTGGGAGAAGGGTTCTTTCGCTGTCACAGGGGATTTCTGATCAATCTGGCACATGTTGCAGGATACAACGGAGACAGTATCCGTGTGGACAATGGAGAAACCGTCTATTTGGCGAGAGACAAATATCACGTGTTTACCAAGGTGTATGTCGAGTATCTGGGGAGAAAAATGTGAGAGAGATTCTGTTTGAATGTGTGACGGTTTTACTGTATGTGGTGCAGGGGATCGTTCTGGCTCAGTACTGCGGAAGATTTGCCGGACAACGTTTCGAAGGTCATTGGACGGGAAAATATGGAATTGCTGTTGCCTGGGTGCTCTCAAGGGAGTTGGTATCTAATCTGTGGAAGACAGAGTATCAACCGGGCATGACGATAGCAAAACAGCTGTTTTTTGCGCTCCTTTTGTATGGAATGATTTTTATTTTTTATAAAACTTACCTGCAGATGGGTGTGTATTTGTGTGTCACCTATACGGCGATCGGGGAGATCAGTCTGTTCCTGCTCTTGGAGATCACACCTTTTGAGGGGTATGTGTTTGAATTTGCTGCCGAAATGATGGAAGCGGAGAAGTGGACATATGAGTTTACCCTGCGCTTCATCAACGGGGCGGCTGTGGTCATGCAGTTGTTGGTGAATGTGTTCTATATGCTGGTATTCGGACTTCTGATCCGGGTTGTGGCAGACAGATTTCAGACAAAGAAAGAATCTATGAACAACAGGGATCTGCTCTATTTGATCTCACCTGCGCTTACCGGCTGGCTGTTGGGGCTTTTGTTGCGCAGTATGTTGTATACCCTGGAGGATGGCGTGCCGCAATTGTTGTATGATAGATATCCGGTGCTGCATGTATTGGCACCATTCATGTGGATCACGATATTGGGCGGCATTGTTTTAACGAATCTTTTTTATCAGGACATGGTGGCGCGGAATGAGCAGGAGTTTGCCATGCGGATGCTCAAGCAGCAGGTGGATGGGCTTCAGGCTCAGCTGAGGGAAGTGGAAAGGGTGAATGCGGCCAGCCAATCCTGGAGGCATGATATGAAAAATATCTTGTCTGTGGCAATGCAGCTAAGCGGAGATATGCAGAGTGCGCAAAAGCTCCGGCAATATCTCTCAGATGCGGAGCAAAGTATCAGAGAGGCGGATTTCAGATTCCGTACAGGGGACAGCGCTGTGGATAGTCTGCTCAATATGAAATATTATTCGGCAGTTTCCAGAGTGCCGGACCTGAAGTTCGATGCGGAGAAGGTTCTGTTGCCGGGTTCTATGCAGATCAGCAGCTTTGATCTGTGCCTGATCCTTGGAAATGCCCTGGATAACGCGATAGAGGCATGCGAAAGATTATATCGGGCGGATCGGGAAAGAAAAACAGGATCAAAGTATTTTATTTACATGACAACAAAAGTCAGGGAGCAGACGATTCTACTTGAGATCCAAAATTCTTTTGACGGTGAACTGCACCTGGAGAAAACACAGAAATACCCGCAGACCATGAAAGACGATAAGGCAGTTCATGGAATCGGTATGCGGAACATGAAGCAGTTGGCACAGAAGTATTTTGGAGAGGTTGCGTTTCAGGCAGAATCGGGAGTGTTTACTTTGTGGATCTCTCTTCAGAATTGTCAGCCGGACACTAAGTGAGGCTTTTTCCTTATTGGGGGAAAATATTTGCAACGAGTAGAAGTTTTACGCAGACAAGGGTTAAGGGAGCGGGTCATTTTGCCGATAACAATGATAAGGATTATTATAACCATGCTTATAAACGGATTTATAAGGCAGAAGAGTGGCGCTTTTATCGGAGCAGTCACGAAAGTATGCATTACCATGGAGGGTATGCGATGAAAATTTCAGGGAATTCTTTGAATCCGTCAAATTCATATCTTTATTCTGCCCGGAGTCTGCAGATGAATCGGCAGGCGGAGGCCTGTCCATGGAATGATCAACAGGGCAGTGCAAGGGAAGCCGCCTTGGAGAAGGTCAGAGAACTTAAGAAGCAGGTGCGCAGTCTCAATCAGGTCAAGGCAGAGAATGATAATCCCTACGCAGTGAATTCCAGGGATAAGATCAAGGATCTGATGGGAACCACAGGTTCATCCAGGAGCGATAAGGACAAGAAAGCCAAAAAACATACGAACTACAACTACAAAGAAGTGGCCAATAAGATCCTGCGGGCGAAGACCTCTGTCAGTGCCGGGCAGGCGGTGCTTGCGGCGAAACGCAAGGTGCTGGAGGTGCGACGCAAGATGGCCGGCAGTGAAGGAGATGCGGATGAGTTACAGGCGGCGCTGACCCACGCAAAGCGTATGGAGATGGCTGCGCGCAAAAAGAAGCATCATCTGGAATTGGAAGAACTTGTAGTGACAACCCAGAAACGGGATGAGAGACAGGATCAGATGGAGGAGGAAGCTGCTTCGGAGATCAACAGCTCTATGGTTCAGGCTTCCGAGGAGCAGGTGGCTGAAAAAGAGGACGCCATCTTTGCGGAGCGGGAAGAGATGCTTGATGAGGTTACGGAGGGCATGGAGGACAGCGGCGCAGAGATCACCGAGGATACCATGGCCGAGCTGAACGAGATGATTGCGGAATTTGGCGAGGAAGAGCTGCGGCAGTTGGAAGAAGAAATGGAAATGCTTGAAAGTATGGAAGTCGTTGATCCGCATATGAGTAAGGAGGATCTGGAGGACTTAAAGCGGAAACACAGAAATGCTGAGAATAAAGCGATCATGAAGGCGAATATGGATTATCTCAAAACCATGATCAAGCATAGTCTTCAGAGCAACAGAGCAGGGACTGTGGGCAATATACAGACCGGAGGTTCGATCGGAGGAACTTCGCCTGTATCCATGGGAGTGGATGTGGCGGTTTCCGGTGTGGATGTTTCGGCGGCTCCGGCGGCAGCGCCGTCCATTGATGTGCAGGTGTAGTGTGTTGTGCTCATATTGATATAGGGGGAATGGAAGTCATCTGATCAGATGAAACCATTCCTCTTTTGATTTAGATGTTGTATGATTGACTTTCGGACAATGAATGACTTAAAATAATAAGAGAAAACTTATGCTATAGGGGAAAGGGATCAGACGGTGGAACAGGAACACGGGAGCATATATGGTGGGCTGAAGGCTGTATTGCCGCAGGTGATGCAGCAGTTTGCAGAGCGGATCGAGGAATTTCAGAGTGAAATGATCAGACAGAGCGGTTCGCAGGCTTATGAGCATTTGAACTATCGGATCAAGGATGAGGAGAGCATGCGGGAGAAATGCAGGCGGCAGGCGCTTGCAGAGTCGCCGGAGAATGCCCTGCGCACGATACACGACGCTATCGGGTTCCGTATTGTGTGCCTGTTTAGGGAGGATGTGGAGCGACTGGTGGAATTTTTGCGCTCGCTGTCGGATTGTCAGGTGGTGCAGGAAAAGGATTATATCCGGAAGGCAAAGCCTAACGGATACCGCAGTTACCATATGATCCTTCTGGTTGAGGCACCTTTTGAAGATGTGGATGGCAGGAAACCCGGACAATTCTATGTGGAGGTGCAGCTGCGCACGATCGCTATGGATGCCTGGGCAGCCTTGGAGCATGAGATCAAATACAAACATGACATCAGAAATCCGGAGCTGATCAGCAGAGAGTTAAAGCGGTGTGCGGAGGAACTGGCAGCATGTGATGTGTCCATGCAGACACTTCGGAATCTTGTAAACTGTGATATTTGATCCGGAAAATGCGTGCAAGAGATAGAAAACAGTATCCGGAAAATGAGGACAAGTATAAAACAAAAGTAAATATAAAAAGAGCTTTAAAAAGAGTATAGAAGTAAGTATGAAAAAAACGAGGTTTCAGAGTTATGAAAATATTACTGGCCGAAGATGAGAATGATTTAAGGGATGTTCTGACCGAATACCTGCAGGAGTTTGATCATGAGGTTCATGCCTTTGAAAACGGTCTGCTGGCACTGGAGGAGAGTAGGCGGAATGCATTTGATGTGATCGTACTGGATATCATGATGCCGGAGATGGACGGGTTGACAGCGCTTTCGCAGATGCGGGAGGAAGGGAACGTGACGCCGGTACTGATGCTGACGGCCAAGAGTGAGGTGGATGATAAGATCACCGGGCTGAATGCCGGTGCGGACGATTATCTGGCGAAGCCTTTTGTGATGAAGGAATTGCTGGCACGGATCAACGCGCTGACCCGCAGGAGAAACGTCTTTGAGAAAAAGATCCTGACCATAGAGAACCTGCAGCTCAACACGGAATCCGGCACGATCAGTGCAGTGAATTCCATCAGCCTTTCAAATCAGGAAACCCGCCTGATGGAGCTCTTGATCCATAACCGGGATAAGCGGTATACACAGGAGGAACTTTTGGAGCGGATCTGGCCGGAAGAAGCGGATCAGGGCACCGGTCTGGTGAAAACATATCTCTTCTTTTTGACAGATAAGTTAGCGGCGATCGGAGCAGAGGTAAAGATACAGACAGATGAACAGGAAAGGGTTTGGCTGGCATGATCAAGAAACTCAGGAGAAATTTTATTGCATTGGCGATGGGCACACTGATCATGGCGATGGGCATGGTGTTAGGCATTGTGGCATTGCTTGCGATGCATCAGGTGACAGAGCAGTATGAGGTTTTGCTGGATTGGATGCTGCAATATGGCGGAAAACTGCCGAACGGCATGGATGAGATTGATGAACAGACCAGGACGGATCTTGCGGCACTGCCGGAGATCATTTATGAAACCAGATATTTCAGTGTGGAACTGGATGCGGACAGAGCAATCACGGATATGCATCTTTCATTTATTCACAGTGTTAATGCAGAGACGGTTCAGAAGCTGACCAAGATAGCGTTAAAAGATCGAGATCATCACGGCTGGATCCTGAATCAGGGGAGTCAATATTTGTTCAAATGGAAGGTGCAGGAGGATGACACTATTCTTATGGTATTTATAGATGCGACCAGCCGTGCATGGATCCTGGCAGTAGTGACGCAATATATGATGTTGATGGCAACGATAGTTGTGGTAGTTTATTTCTTTTTGTACAGCTGGTATTCCAGACGGATCGTACAGCCTTATATCGAAACGCAGGAGCAACAGAAACGCTTTATCACCAATGCCAGCCACGAACTGAAAACACCGCTTGCGGTCATCTCGGCCAATACGGAAATGCTCGAGGCAAAGAACGGAGAAAACAAGTGGACACAGTCTACTATGCGACAGATTGAACGTATGACAGGGCTGATCCAGGAACTGGTGACATTGTCCCGGCTGGATGAGAAAAAAAAGACAGAATTTGTAAAGGTTGACTGGGCTCAGATCTGTACACAGGAGGCGGAGTCTTTTGCGGAGGTAGCACACAGCGCAGGAGTTGCTTTTGAGCAGGAGATCGCAAAGGCTGTCTGTGTAAAAGGTGAAGAGAAGGCGTTGCGGGAATTGGTGACGATCCTGTTGGATAATGCGGTGAAATATTGTGATGCAGGCGGTGCCGTATCTGTGCGGCTGACGGTGGAGAAGCATATGGCTGTTTTGGAGATCAGCAATAGTTATGCAAATGGCGGGAATGTGGATTACGACCGTTTCTTTGAACGGTTTTACCGGGCAGATGAGTCCCACAACAGTATGAAATCAGGATATGGCATAGGTCTTTCCATTGCGAAACAGATCGTGGAAATTCTGGGGGGAACACTAAAAGTACAATGGATAGATGATCGCGTTCAGTTTGCGGTCACTCTGCGGACGATATAAGATTGTGAAATTTGGACAGATAAAGAGGCAATCACAGATTTTCAAGTGGTTGCCTCCGTTGTTTTCGCTTCTGCTTCCAATCCAGACACGGACGATGTCATTTTCGTCTGCCGTCATCATAAGATGCTTCCCGTTTCATTCATCAACTACTTATTATATCGGCAGGTTTGAGAAAAATTAACTATAATCTGTTCAAATGGGTAATCTCATGAAGTCAGCAAAGGGGATCGGGCCGGTGGTGACGAAGCCCTGATAGGCATAAATATCGTATTCCCTGATCATAGCCAGAGTCGCTTCATCGCTGATCCCTTCTGCACAGATCATGATCCCGGATTCTGCGGCAAAAGCGCAGAGAGCCCGCAGTAATGCCTGATCCTTTTTTTCGGATTTCATGTGCCCGACAAAATCACGTCCCACCTTGATAATGTCAACCGGCAGACTGCGTACCAGACGAAGGTCCAAAAGGCAGGATCCGTCCAATGCTACGTGTATGCCGCAGGATCTTAAGTAGATCACTTCCCGCTTCAGAAAATCCTCATTCAGAAAACGGCAGCGGTCGGTGAGTTCCAGACACAGATTTTTTCCCGGAAAATTCTGCTCTTTCAGATAACTTAACAACTGCTGATGAAATTCCGGCTGTTCCAATTGGCGGTTGGCGAGGTTGACGTTCAGGATCAGGTCAGGGTTCTTTTCCAGAATCTTTTTCCCTTCGCTGATCGCTGTTTTTAAGATCCAGTTGCCCAGACGTGAAAAGGAACTGTCATTCTCCAACCAGAGTAAAAACTCCGCGGGAGAGATGCGCCCGAAGGGTTCACAATCCCATCGCAGGAATGCTTCGCAACCAATGAGGCGCTTTTCATCTGCCTTGATGATCGGCTGATAAAACAGGGCAAAATTGCGGCAGTTGTTTTCGACATCACTGTGTATGCGATTCACCAGTTCAATGGTTTTGCCATTGTCGTTCAGATAATCGTTCTGCAGTACCACCGGCTCGCCTTCGACCTCATTTTGTGACTTGGTCTGGGCGAATTTGACACAGGCAAGGATGGCATGAACATCGATAGTGGGGTCGTCAGCGACCACAATGCCGGCGCTGAGCTGCACATTGATGCGTGTGTTTTCTATCGTAAGCATATGGCGGGCGTAGTTACGCTGTCCTGTATAAAGACGGCGCATTTCGGCTTCATTCATTCTCTCGGAACAGAACAACAGCATCGTTCCTTCCCCGCGGAACAGCTGTCCGGCGCCGTTGGAAATCTCTTTCAGGTGGTCGGCTAACGCGGACAGAACTTTATTGCCGAAAGTATATCCGTACAGTGTATTGATCTCTGCAAAATTAGTAGTGCCGATCAGCATGATCACGGCGCGTCTGCCGGTTACAAAAAGCTGACGCAGGTGCTCCAGAAATCTGACTTGATTCGGAAGGCTTGTAGTAGGATCCGTGTGCGGCTCCACGCCCTTGCTGGTGATCACGCCGGCGATATAAGCCGGTGTTGAGGCGTAGTCCTTTACGGCAAAATATTTTACCGCGCAGGCAAGGTAATTGCCGTTTCGGTCCAACAGGCGCCATACGGCGTCTTTGCGTTCCAGACGCCTTGCAGTGATCGCAGCGAGATCCGAAGAAAATTCCGCCGCATCCTCCGGGGCAAGCAACTCGCGAAAGACCTGAGACTGATGGTGAACATATTCTCCGGGCAGTGCAAAGTCTTTTACAGCTTCCTGAGACCAGCGTGCCACATCGCTGCTGATATCCAACATAAAGAAATAGCGGCTTTTGTTTCCTGTGGTAGTCACAAAGCTGTCATATAGTTTGCTGATGCGGTAATAAACTGCGCTGTTGTCCATGTTCACCTCCTGCCTATAGTCTCTTGGCCTATAGTACATATTTATTTCGACATGATTTGTAAAAAAGTTTATGGAAAATGTTGCGATATAGTAAAAATTTCTTTACAATAATAGAAAACAGATCAAGCATGAGAGGGTAGTGCTGATCTGCAATGGGGGAACACGGCATGGATAAACAGATGTTATATTCCATTCTGTATCTGGAAGTCAATATGATAGCTGTTCTCTTGGTCGGTATTGTGCGCCACAAGACACGGGGCATATCCAAAATGGTAGCTCAGCGGAATTTCACACAGGCGATCCATGCCCAGATTGTATTTTTTCTGTCGGATACGTTCTGTGTGCTGATGCAGAACGGTATGATCCCATACAGCAGTACTGCCATGATGGCGGCTAAGACGCTTTATTTTTTATCTACCGCAGCCATGTGCTTCTTCTGGTTTGTTTATTTTGAGTACATGCAGGATGCGCCTTTTGTCCGGAAGCGGACGCATGTCTGGCTTGCATCCGGTCTGGTCTGGATCATGGCGGCTCTGTTGGTCATTAACTGGTTTACGGGTATTTTCTTTTATGTGGATCCGGAGGGGATTTATCAGCGGGGTACATTTTTTGTGGTCCAGTATATTTTGTCTTATATTTACATTCTGGTAGCCTGCTCCCGGGCATTTATCGGTTTGAGGAAAAAAGAAAATCTGGCAAAGAAAAAACTGTTATTCTCTTTGGTGCTTTTCCCGATCGCTCCGGCTGGTGCCGGGATCATACAATTCGTTTATCCGCAGTTGCCCGTAGCATGTGCGGCATTGGCGTTGTCAACGCTGGTACTGTACTTGAACTGGGTTGATGAGATGATATCGATCGATCCGCTCACCCGGTTGCATAACCGCAAGCAACTTGCTTATTATTATGAACAATGGAGTCATATTCATGAGGAAGATATGAAGATGTATCTGTTGCTGATCGATGCCAATAGATTCAAGTCGATCAATGATACCTATGGTCATATTGAGGGAGATGCAGCGCTGGTCCGGATTGCAGAGGCACTGCGATTGAGTGCCGGCAGCTGAAAAGGCGAACCAATATCGCCAGGTACGGCGGGGATGAATTTGTCATGCTGGTCTGGACAGAGACATCGGAGATGGTAAGTGGTTTGTGTGAAGAAATCCAAAGAACATTAAGCCGCATGAATGAGGAAGCAGCGGCAGATTATGAATTGACGGTAAGTATTGGCATAGCGCAGGTGTTCCCGGAAATGCCATTGCGAGAACTCATTAGACGGGCAGATGAACAAATGTATGAGGCCAAAACGAGGTATCAGCAATTGCGCGGAAAAGAATCCGGACGATAGGCCGGTTTATGGATTAAAAACGGAAACAGTCAGAACAGAATCCCCGGTATACGCCGAAACGTATGCCGGGGTGTTTCTTTGCAAAATCAGATATGAATTTAATGCGAAATTCCTTTACTTCAGGACATCATGGATATTATTTAAGATTTCTTCTTCTTTAAAAGGCTTATTGATGAAGCGCTTCGCGCCGGTCTTCAGAGCCTGGATCAGCTTATCCTGCTGGCCGGCAGCTGTGATCATGATCGCTTTTGCGTGAGGATCAAATGCCAGAATCTGTGTCAGGGCTTCCAGACCGTCCATCTGTGGCATGGTGATATCCAGTGTTACCACATCCGGCTTGCACTTTTTGTAAGCTTCTACGCCGTCTGCGCCGTTTGCTGCTTCCATGACGACAGAGTAGTTTGCCTTCTCCAGAATATTGCGCAGCATGGTACGGGACATTTTGGAATCATCCACGATCAGCACAGTTCCGGCGCTGTTTTCGGAAACGGAAGAGATGGTGCCCGTTGTGACTGCGCCCAGATTTTCCGGTGTCTGCCCCGCGGTGAAATCGCTGTTGACAGCGATCAATATGTTGATTTTTTTGTTTTCCAGATAAACGGGAATTGCATAAAAATCTCCAGTTGCGGTCTGGTTCTTGAAACTCAAGGGTGGCTCCATGTCAACGTTGGTGCCTTTTTTGCTCAACTCTGAAGCAAAGAGTCCGTTTGTCACATTGATGAATTCGCTGACTGCATCATAAGCGTCTGCGTTAACCCGATCCATTTCCTCATGAGAGAACTCTGAGGCAATCTTCAAAAACTCTCCCTCGTCGCTTTCTTCCGCAATACCCAAAAAGATCGTAGCATCGCCGCAAAGCTCCTGACAAGACAGATGGGCATAAGACAGCTCCTTCATATGTCTTGCTTTCTCAATATAGTAATCCCTGGAGACAAAACGCGTCAGATTTCGGGCAACGAGTCCGGCAATATCTATGATATAAGGCTTGGAGGAAAAGACAAACAGTGGGATCAGGTCGTCAATATTGTCCGATTTTAAGGCTTCCATCTCGGAATCGGAGAAGCCGGATTCCTTCTGGAAAACTTTCAGATGCTGTTCTATTTCATGGGCAGTCAGATCGGTCAACTCGGTAAGCAGCTGCACGAACTGCAGATAGGCATTTCCCTGTTTGGAGAGCAGAGAATCAATCTGTTGCGGGGTCAGCAGCTTTTTCTCCACAGCGATGTCGCCGAAACGTTTGTCAAGCTGTCGCTGGAGTCGGTTGATCTCCTCCACCTGTTCTTCAGTGAGGATTCCCTCGGCTACAGCAATTGTACCAAGCTTTACCCGTACGGACATTTGCTTGTCAATGATCTGCTGATAAGTTTCTTCGTTGAGCAATGAATGTTTCACCAGGTATTTTCCGAAAAGTTGGCTGAACATATGTAACCCTCCTAAAAAGAATTTTGTAAAAAACTATCTGACCTTATTATAACATATTTTTTCGGAAAAACTATCCTTTATTTTCAGAATATTCATAGATTTTACTGGCAGGAACGTATGGGATATGATATGGTAGTTATAAGGAGAGGAATTCCGGTAAAAAAGACGAATAAACATTTACATATGATCGAAAGGAGGTATTTCTATGCTGAAAGATTGGGTGAAGGCCAAGAGACCGAGTGATGAGGAAATTACGATGCGATTGCAGCAAAGCCGGGCACAGCTCGTCAATATGCAGATGGCGATCAAGGAGAAAAAGCTGCCGGTGTTAGTGATTTTTGACGGATGGGGCGCAGCGGGCAAGGGAGGTGTGCTGGGCAAGGTCATCAAGAATCTGGATCCCAGGTTTTATAAGACGGAAACTCTGTCCAAACCGAGTGAAGATGAAGAGAGGCGTCCGTTTCTATACCGCTATTTTATCCGGATCCCGGAGGCGGGAAAGTTTTCTTTCTTTGACGACAGCTGGATGAAGGAGGTAACCTCCAACCGCCTGTTGGGGCAGACTAAGGCTGAGGAATACCACAGACAATTGACTTCGATCAAGCGGTTTGAGAGACAGCTTACCGATAACGGGTATCTTGTGGTCAAATTTTTCTTCCACATCTCCAAAGCGGAGCAGAAAGAGCGTTTGAAACAGCTGGAGGAGCAAAAGAGTACAGCCTGGAGAGTGGGGAAATGGGATAAATGGCAGAATGAGCACTATGATAAGTGCCTGGATGTCTATGATGATTATCTGGAGGCGACCAATCAGTTTGTAGCACCATGGTATTTTATAGATGCAAAGAACAGAAAGTGGGCGGAACTTCAGGTGACGGAGCAGTTGGTCAAGAGTATTGAGATTGCCTTGCAGAATACCGGGCGAGCTGCGGCAATCCTGCAGAATACGTTCCCGTTAAAGCGTATGCCGAAGCTCAGTGAGATCAATCTGAACAAAAAAGTCAGCGATGCCGAGTATGAGAAAGAATTGGAGAGGTTGCAGGCGCGACTGGCAGATCTTCACAATCGCATTTACCAGAAGAAGATTCCTGTCATTATCACATATGAGGGATGGGACGCAGCGGGCAAGGGCGGAAATATCAAGCGGCTGACAGCAGCATTGGATCCGAGAGGATTTGAAGTACATCCCATTGCTTCTCCGGAGCCGCGGGAAAAGAATCGACATTATCTCTGGAGATTTTGGAACAGACTTCCCAAGGACGGTCATATCGCAATCTTTGACCGCACCTGGTACGGCAGAGTCATGGTGGAGCGATTGGAAGGTTTCTGCTCGGAAAACGACTGGCAGAGAGCATATAATGAGATCAATGAATTTGAAAAAGAACTGACTGACTGGGGGGCTGTTCTGGTCAAATTCTGGGTACATATCGATAAGGATACCCAACTGGCGCGTTTCACCGACAGACAGAATACGCCGGAGAAACAATGGAAGATCACGGACGAAGACTGGCGCAACCGGGAAAAGTGGGATGCCTATGAAGTGGCTGTGGATGAGATGATACAGAAGACCAGTACGGAGTTTGCGCCCTGGCATATTCTGGAGTCCAATGACAAGCATTATGCGCGATTAAAGGCGCTTAAGACGGTGATCGAAGAGATCGAAAAGAAATTGTGACAGATCCGGCTCCAAAGATGAGAAAAGTTGTGAGGAAGAGGAAAGATGCAATTAGTAAAGATGCAATGCCCAAATTGTAACGGTGAGGTGAGGCAGGTGGGAGAGGGAAAGTATCTGTGTGAACGATGCGGAACCTCTTTCCTTGCCGATTATGACAAGGAAGATGTGGAATATCAGAAGCTCAAACTGGTTTCCGAACGCGAGAAAATGCAGCACGAGCGGGAAAAATCCGGGATGAATAACCTGCAAAGACCGCAGCAGTTAAGGAGAGAGGCAAAAGGCCTGGCTATTGTTGTCCTGTCGGTTTTCTTTGTGTCATTCCTGACCATTGGGATGATCATTATAGGTATTGTGAACAGTGCGGGCAGAGAGGCGAGTCGCTCTTACGACCAATACAAAAAGCGTCAGGAGTCGCAGGAGGCAAGAACCAGAGAAAGCGAGGAAAGGGCGCGGGCAAAAGAGGAAGAGGCAAAGCGGCTTCAGGAAGAAAAGGAGAGCAAAGCGGCGGAAGAAAAGGCAGCAAAGCTGGAAGCACTGAAGATTACGCCTCAGGATCTGTTGGCGGATGATTTCTTTCTGGAGAATGCAAATGCCGCGATGCGGAGTCAGCTGGAGAAAAACAGTAATCTTTATTATACGAACTGGGTATGGAACGAGGAGCCGGAGTATCTGACAAGCTATATTCTGCTGGCGAAGGATGAAGAGAATGCGGAACATAATATATTGATCAGTATTTACAAGGTGCATTGGGACAAGGTGTTTGATGATCGCACGGAACACTATATTATGTACGACGGAGCATGTCTGTACAATGTCTCCCAAAATGAGGACGGCACAATTCAGACCGATTATGTAGCGCATCCTTTTTCATACAACAGTGAGATCGTGGCGAACCAATTCCTGCACGGATACTCCGATTATGATCAGATGATCCGCCAGGAAATATATGGTAAATCTGATTACCAATATGAAGAATTTCAATTTCCGGAGGAAACCGATACAGAATGAAAATTTACTATCATCTTCCGGGGCTTTTTGAATTTTATGATCTATACAAGGTATTTCTGCCGCTTTTCCGCGAACATAGGGAATACTTTTATGAATGGTGCGAGATTGGTTCTGTTTACGGTGCTCCGGCAGATTGCCTCTGGGGCGGAGGACGCGTGGGGTTCGGCGAAGCGTCCCCGCGGGATGTGGCTGCTCTGATGCAGACATATGGCATCTCATCGCGTCTTACTTTCAGCAATTCGCTGCTGACCGGGGCACATCTCGCAGATTCCAGGTGCAATGAGCTGTGCAGATTGTTTGAGACGGATATTCCACAAAACGGAGTCATTATCCACTCAAATCTGCTGTTGGATTATCTGAAGAAGACATATCCCGGTTTTTATTTTGTCTCTTCGACGACAAAGGTGCTGACGGATTTTGCAGCACTTCAGGAGGAGCTGGATCGGGAGGAATTTCGCTATGTAGTGCCGGATTTCAGGCTGAACCGGGAATTGGCCAAATGGAGTGCACTGTCCGATACGGAGAAACAAAAGGTAGAGTTTTTGTGCAATGAATGCTGTTGGTTCGATTGCTACGACAGAAAGAATTGTTATGAAAACGTCAGCAGGAAAAGCCTCGGGGAGGATTGCGAGGATCATATTTGTGTTTCGCCTGATGCGGAGAGAGGGTACCGATTCTCGGATGCCATGAAGAATCCGGGGTTTATCGGAACAGATGAGATCCAAACCATATATGCCCCTGCCGGATTCAGACATTTTAAGATTGAAGGGCGCAGCCTGGGAAGCGCTGTTATTTTGGAATTCCTGCTCTATTATATGACCAGACCGGAATGGCAGCTTAAGGTCAGGGAAGAGATCTATCTGGACAGCATGCTGGATCTGTTTTAGAAAGACGGCAGCATCGAAACAAGAAGAGTAGGAACGAAAAAAATGAGGAGTTGTTATGTCAGAACCCAAACTGCTTAGATTCCCGCCGGAAACGCTTATTCTGCGCGAGGGGGAGATAAATACGAATATGTATAAAATCTTAAAAGGGCATGTCGAGATGTACTCCGGATATGGTACGGAATATGAGGGAGTGATCGGAATCATCGGCGAACAGGCATGTTTTGGCGAAATGGGGCTGTTGTTGGGCAAGCCGTCCATCTATACCTGTATTTCATATTCGGAAGTGCTGTTAATGCGGATTACGGAAAGTGATATGAATACTTTTGTGAAGGAGAATCCTCAAAATATTGTGAACATTATGCGGCATATGGCCAATGGCATGGTGACCATGCGGCTGCAGATCGATCTCTTGACGCAGGAGCTTGAACACATGAAGAAAGATACAGACAAAGAAGCGCTTCAGGAGAGAATCCGGGATGCACGCAGAGTAATGCGTCAGTATGCAATTTATAATCCGGGCGGTTCACAGCAGCAGACAATGGAGTATACTATGAACAGGACGGTTTAGTTTTGGTGTGACGACAGGAAGGGGGTTACCGTTCACTTGCCGGTTGCAGCATGTTTGGCAGCAGAGCCCTGTCGTCGATGTAGTAATCACATGTGATCTTGCGGGAATTATTGCCGTATTGTTCGATAACTTCCGGCAGATTGTCGTTTACCGCATCAAAGGTTAAATCCTGCTCCTGACACCAGAGAAGCGCTTTCTCGAGAGCTTCTCCAGCGCGGCAGGTCCAAAGAATGAGCTTGTTACCTTGCGATTTCCATTTCTTTAAGTACTCGATCAGGGAGTGGTTTGGTTCTCCGAGTTCCGGCCAGCTGCTGTAACAGAGCGTGCCGTCGAAATCTACGGCGATAGTCTGATAAGTGTTATGATTGTCAATAGGCATTCTGATTCCTCCTTTATCTGTATGATCATCCTAAAAGCAAGGGCTTTTCCGGTCCTTTTCCGGTGCTCAAGAACAGGATAACACATTATCAGTCCGTAAAAACGCACTGAATCGATATAATGTCAAATTAAGACATTTTCAATTATTCAAAAGAGTAGGAGACTAATAATATGGACACTTTAGAGTTCAAACGTTGTGATGGTTCTGGCGGTAATGTTTCTCGAAGGCTTATTAATGATCAACAATTAGTTGACAAACAGTTTACGAAGTGTGTGATGTGCGGAACGAATAAACCGTATTGGAAGTTGGCAAAACGAATGACACTCCGTGGAACTACAACCTTGTTCCGGTGTGATAAATGTGGGGGTATCTTTTCGGTTAGTGATGCTGATTTATCTGATGAGCATAAGAGCACTTCTGCGGTGGATTTCGGTGCCATGTTTAAAGAAGCCAGTGGCATGGATGTAAACAAAAAATATATAAAGTTTGAAAAATATGGTAGTGATCGAAGCGCAGAATCAATAGTGAATGAGGGAGGATCACTTACACATGAAGATTATCGCGCACTAAGTGCACTGGATTTTTTGCGTCCATCAAGTGACAGGGAGAATGGCAATACAGGAGGCAGGCCAGCATCTACTGCAAATAATACTCCGGCCCGGTTCTCAAGCATTGAGGAGATTAAACAATATAAAGAACTTATGGATCAAGGTATCATTACTCAAGAGGAATTTGAAAAGAAGAAAAAACAAATAATGGGTATATGAAGTGCCAGTTGCCGACAATCACGCCGAATGTTGTAAGCCATGCCTAATGTACGAATGTGGCAAAAAGAATTATATTGATCAGAGATTGGGATAGTAAAGCATCTGAAAATCTAAATGAACTTCAAGGCAGGATGTAAAGAGAAAACTCGGTGGGAAATACAATATAAAGATTGAAATTAAAGAAGTCGAGTGTTCTTTACAGTATCTTTATGCCCCCGACATTCAGGTGGCAGTGTTAAGGCCATTATGAGGGTCAAAATTAACGAAATTGGAGTTTATCAGTCTGATCAGTGTGAATCTATGGTAAGACATCGAAATCCGTAGGCGGAAAGGCGATATAAGTGAAAAATAAGACATCGAAAAGAAAAAAGCACATATTTCGCAAAGGCCTCCTGTTTGTTCTTGGGTTGATTACAGTTATACTGCTGTTTTCCTTCATAAGACACAGGGTCTTGCTGGAAGGGGAGAAGGATCTTCTCGCTCCACCCGGCCAGATGGTAGATGTGGACGAGCACAAAATGCATGTTTATTCGGTCGGAGAAGGAGACAAAACGTTTGTGCTGATGGCTGCAAGCGGAACGGTTTGTCCAAGCCTTGATTTTAAGAATCTTTATTCAAGTCTGGGTGATGATTACAGGATAGTTGTCATTGAGAAATTCGGATACGGATACAGCGATATTGCTAACCGGCCAAGAGATGTTGCAGCCATTCTTTCTGACACAAGAGCGGCACTTAGCAGTGCGGGAATCAAAGGCCCCTTTATCCTTTGTCCGCATTCTTATTCAGGACTGGAAGCATTATACTGGGCACAAACTTATCCTGATGAGGTTGAAGCGATCATAGGTCTGGATATGGCATTTCCCGGAGCATACGACTATACAAAGGGCGGTGTTTTGGTTAAGCCGTATTATCTTGTGCAAAATGGACTTATCAATCTTGGTATAGGCAGATTCTTCTCTGACAGCACTTTCCTTCCTGAAGGAGATTTCCTTTCCGAGGAGGAAGAGGATATATATTTAGCATTAGTGAACCGGATCGGCAATAACATTGATGTTGCTATGGAAGCATCTGATGCGAAAGTTAGCGCAGAACTTGTTGCTGCCGGAGGTAAGCCGGATATTCCGATGCTTCTGTTTTTGTCTGAGAAGAAACTGGACGGAAGCAATGAACTATGGAAACAAATTGCATATGATTATGTGGAAGGCCTTAATTCTGTATCCTTTGTAGAACTTGACTGCGGTCATTATATCTTCCACTACGAGCCCGAACGGATAGCTGAAGAGATCAAAGCATTTCTTAATGATCTGAATCAGTGAGAGGATTTGACGCTGGACAGACTGATAGAAACGGATAAATCAGGTGAGAATATGAATATAAAGAACACAATAGGAAAGTACATTTTTGTGATTATACCTTTGATGCTATTAGTTTCAAACCGAATGATCTTAAAGATTTGGGGTGGGGGATATGCAAACCTATCTGTTAATAGGAATGCCTTTTATCTTATTATGATCATCCTCTTACTCTCTCCGGTGGTGAGTCTGATCTTAGAAACTATAGGTTTAGTAAATGCAGTGAGAAACTATAGACAGATAGATGTAGATGAGCCTTATCATGTAAAACGAAGAAGAATAGGTTATACATCATTGTTTGGAGGTGCATTGCTATTAACAGTTGTATGGTTCTGCGCAATGTTGTATATAACTTATCAGTATTTATTTGGTTAAAACGAGCGTTGCAGTTAGTCTTTCATATCAGCTAAAAAATATTTGCAAAAAAGATAAGCTAGTTGTTGTTTTTTGAAATAGTGGAATATAATAATTGTAACAGAACCCAACGCGCCTCTCAACGATGCGGACCACGTTGGGTCTTTTGATTCCAAGAAGAAAAATACATTGTAAAGAATTATTACGGAAAATGGTTCGATCTCATTTTGTGAAATCCTGGTGTAAAAGAAGTTCCGAAAGGGGCTTTTTTTGTGTTGGACAATTTTTTCATCATTTGTGGCAAGATTATTACATGTTTAGATATGACGATGGTATGTCCGAGTTTGGATGAATCTTGTAAACCTTTAACGGTAAAAATGTCGGTTTGGATGTCGGTATAATGTCGGTTTGAAATATAAATAAAATACTTTTGTCCCAAATATATTGACATTTGTCCCGTACAATAATATAATGTAACTGAAGTAAAAGAGCGTCCGACTGAGAGGAATAAAACAATGAAAAAGCAAAGTATTATGAATTTGGTTAGATATCATGTTGAAAAAAATGAGGAGGCTTTTATTTCTG
>CADBNO010000097.1 GCA_902796105.1 uncultured Lachnospiraceae bacterium
ACATATATATTTTACACAAGGAGGTATAACTTATGAAGATTCAGACAAGAGCTTTCGGGGAAGTGGACATCGCAGAGGATAAGATCCTTACGTTCGAGAACGGTATCATCGGATTTCCGGACATGAAGCGATTCACCCTGATCCATGATGAGGAGAAGGGCGTGGGCGCAGGCATCCGTTTCCTGCAGTCTCTGGACGAGCCGGGATTTGCGATGCCGGTGATGGATCCGCTGCTTGTGAGACCCAACTACGATCCCGCGGTGGAGGAAGGCCTGCTCGCTTCTCTCGGCACTTTGACCGAGGAGAATCTCCTGATCCTTGTAACTGTGACAGTACCCAGTGATCTGACCAAGATGACCGTAAACCTGCAGGGACCGATCGTGATCAATGTGGAGACCAGAAAGGCCTGCCAGCCCATCGTGGAGAACATTGAGTATCCCATCAAGTTCCCGATCTACGACATTTTACAGGCAGCAAAGGGAGGTGAATAATCGATGTTAGCGTTATCCCGCAAAAAAAACGAGGCGCTGATCATCAACAATAACATCGAAGTGACCATATTGGAGGTAAAGGGCGACCAGGTGAAGATCGGGATCACGGCTCCCAAGGACGTGCCCGTATACCGCAAGGAAGTCTACGCACAGATCCAGGAGGCCAATGCGGCAGCCGTGGATGCGAGCGGTATGGATGCTTTGAAGAAGATGATGGAATAAAGGAAGCCGCGAGAAGCGGTTCAGGAGCACTGCGAAAATACGAAGGGGATGCCAGGTCGGATGGACTGTGGCATCCTCTTTTCAATTCCGAATCAATGCGGAGGCGTAAAATGGAGCGGGAAATGATCGAAGCTATGATAATTGTTTCCCACGATCTGCAGTCAACCAATCCAAGCGGGGCTAATTTGGATACTAGGATAGAAAATAGTTTCAAAATTTTTCAAATAACTCTTCACTTTTCATGCAAAATGTACGATAATAAAGTAGAAACTATAAGTAGCACTATGCGAGTGTTTCCAGACACAGGTGAATACATAAGCAAGAAGTGCAGGCGGACCATATGCGCGAACAGGATAAGCGCAGGATTTTCACACGGAGGTGATCAATATGGCAGTAGAACCATTAGGCAGCGTGATGAGCGTACAGGCACAGCCCATTAACATCCCGAAGCAGCCGGTTCCGGTGGAGAAACCGACCACGTCGGAGGAGACTACCGTACAGGCGGCCGAGAAAGTCGATAAGACCACATTGGTGGTGGACAATTCCCAGGCGAAGGAAAAGGGCAACAACGCGCCGGAACAGCAGGAACAGCCCTCGAATGAGCAGATCAAGAAGGCTGTGGAACAGATGCGCAAAAACATGAACAATTCCGAGGCAATCTTCGGAATTCATGAGGGGACGAACCGCGTAACCATTAAAATAGTCGACAAGAAGACCAAGGACGTCATCAAGGAGCTTCCTCCCGAGAAGACTCTGGACATGATCGCCAAGGCATGGGAACTTGCCGGGATTCTTGTGGATGAGAAGAGGTAGGAGGGAGGTTGAACTATGGCAATGAGACTGTCCGGAATGATATCCGGTATGGATACCGAGAGTTTAGTCTCCCAACTTGTGGAGGCCAAGGGTGCCAAGGTTAAAAAGGCAAAGAAAAGCCAGATCAAGGCAAACTGGAAGCAGGATGCCTGGAAAGACCTGAATACCAAATTGAAAAATCTGCAATCCAAGTTTGTGGGTAATATGCGTTTTGCATCTTCTTATGCAAAGAAGACGACTAAGGTTTCGGATTCTTCGAAGGCCAGTGTTATTACCGGGGATGGAGCTGTAAATAGTGTACAGTCGCTGGAAATTGAGGAACTGGCGAAAACTGCATATTTGACCGGAGGCGAGATGAAGAAGACCGGCGGGGATGGCAATGCTGTAAAAGCAGACTATACTGCCATGACAAGTCTCACCGAAATCGGATTGGAAGAAGGTGCCAGTTTTAAAATCGGCAATGCTGATATTACGGTAGGTAGCGGAGACGGAGAGTGTAAGACGATCTCTGATGTGCTGACCAGGTTGAAGGATGCAGGCTTGAATGCCAGTTTTGACGCCAACAACCAAAGATTTTTCATCAGCGCAAAAGAGTCCGGAGCGAAGAATGACTTTGCGGTGAGTGCGGATACGGACGAGGGTAAAGAGGCGTTGGCGAAGTTAGGGTTAATGACTTCGGCACAATTGAGTGAAGCCGGGTTAAAAGGAGAGCAATATAGTGCAGGTACAAAGGTAGAGGCTAAGGATGCCAAGATCAAGCTGAACGGCGCGGAATTCACTAATTCCACCAATGTGTTTGATAT
>CADBNO010000098.1 GCA_902796105.1 uncultured Lachnospiraceae bacterium
ATCGCATTTCCGGTATACAACTGATAATATGTTCCCTTCTCCGCAATCAGCTCTTCATGCGTTCCTCTCTCAATGATCCGCCCCTGCTCCAACACCATGATACAATCACTGTTCTGCACGGTGGAAAGTCTATGCGCGATCACAAACGTGGTTCTGCCTTTCATCAGTTTATCCATGCCGTCCTGCACGATCTTCTCCGTACGGGTATCAATGGAACTGGTGGCCTCATCCAGGATCAGCACCGGCGGATCCGCCACCGCAGCTCTGGCAATGGCCAACAACTGCCGCTGCCCCTGGCTTAAGTTCGCGCCGTCTCCGGTCAGCACCGTGTCATATCCTTCAGGCAACTGTCGGATAAACCCATCCGCATTGGCCAGCTTTGCCGCTGCCACCACTTCCTCATCGGTGGCATCCAGCTTACCAAACCGGATATTCTCCCGCACCGTGGCGGTAAACAGATGGGTATCCTGCAGCACCATCCCCAAAGAACGCCGCAGATCCGCTTTCTTGATCTTGTTGATATTGATGCCATCGTATCGGATCTTGCCATCCTGAATGTCATAAAATCGATTGATCAGATTGGTGATGGTCGTTTTTCCTGCACCGGTAGAACCGACAAAGGCAATCTTCTGACCTGCATTCGCATACATCTTGATATCATGCAGTACCATCTTCTCATCCGTATAACCAAAGTCTACGCCGTCAAAGACCACGTCTCCTTTTAACTCCACGTAATCAATGCTTCCGTCCGCCTGATGTTTGTGCTTCCACGCCCACAGACCGGTACGTTCCTTGCTCTCCACCAGTTTTCCGTTCTCCCGCTTTGCATTCACCAGCATCACATAACCCTGATCCGCTTCCACTTCCTCATCCAGCAGGTCAAACACACGCTTTCCGCCTGCAAGTGCCATCACAATACTGTTCAGCTGCTGGCTCACCTGGTTGATGGGCATATTAAAGCTTTTATTAAAGGTCAGGAAACTCACCAGGCCGCCCAGCGTAAACCCGCCAAAGCCATTCACCGCCAAAACACTGCCTGCGCAGGCTACCAACACATAACTCAAGTTGCCGATCTGCGCATTGATCGGCCCCATCAGATTGGCAAATTTATTTGCATTGTAGGAACTGTCGAACAGCGCCTCATTTAACGCACAGAACTCCTCAATACTTTTCTCCTCATGGCAGAATACCTTCACCACCTTCTGCCCTTCCATCCGCTCCTCGATAAATCCGTTGATCTTGCCCAGCGCTTCCTGCTGTACCTTGAAATACTTTCCGCTCTTGCCCACCACATTCTTGGTGACAAACAGCATCACACCTACCATGAACAGCGTCAGAACCGTCAACGGCACATTCAGCATCATCATGCTGACAAGCACACTGACCACTGTGATCACACTGTTAAACATCTGCGGAATACTCTGGCTGATCATCTGGCGCAGCGTATCCACATCGTTGGTGTACACAGACATGATATCGCCGTGGGTGTGCGTGTCAAAATATTTGATCGGCAGCTTCGACATGTGAGCAAATAAGTCGTCACGCAGATTCTTCATGGTACCCTGCGTCACATATACCATGATCCGCATCTGGGTAAACGCACACAGGATGCCCAGCAGATAAAACCCGGCGACCCGTGTCATCGCCTGCAGCAACGGCCCGAAATCAGCCACCTCCTGTGTCAGCATAGGCTTGATATAGTCGTCTATCAACGTCTTTAGAAACATCGTTCCCTGTACATTCGCAAGCACGCTTCCCACGATACAGATCAGAACGATCACATACTGAACCGCATAATTTTTCAATACATAGCCCATGATCCGGGCAAATACCTTTCCGGGATTCTCGATCTTCGGTCGGCCGGCACCCATAGCCATTCGTCTGCCCGGTCCCCCTGCCGGAACCTTTGCCACTCTTTCCTCTGCCATTATGCCTCGCCTCCCTTCGCACCGTTCATGCCATCCGATGCCACCGAGCCGTTCTCGTCGAAATCTCCGCTGCCACCGGTCTGCGCCTCATACACTTCCCGATAAATGGTATTCCCCGCCAACAGTTCCTCGTGAGTACCAATGCCATCCACCCGGCCATTATCCAGAACAATGATCCTGTCCGCATCCTGAATACTGGAAATCCGCTGCGCAATGATCAGCTTCGTCGTTCCGGGAATCTCTGTGGCAAAAGCTTTGCGGATCTTGGCATCCGTCGCTGTATCCACCGCACTGGTACTGTCATCCAGGATCAGCACCTTGGGCTTCTTTAAAAGAGCCCTGGCAATACACAATCTCTGTTTCTGTCCGCCGGACACATTGGAGCCGCCCTGCTCAATATAAGTATCATATTTCTGCGGCATCTGCTCAATAAATTCATCGGCACAGGCAAGCTTACACACCCGCTTACAGTCTTCCTCCGTGGCATTCGCATCACCCCAACGCAGATTCTCCAGGATCGTCCCGGAGAACAGCACATTTTTCTGCAGTACCACAGCTACCTCGTTTCGAAGCGTTTCCATATCGTACTTACGCACATCCACACCGCCCACATATACCGCACCATCCGACACATCATACAGTCTGCTGATCAGATTCACCAGACTGGTTTTGGAGCTTCCCGTACCTCCCAAAATTCCAATCGTCTCACCTGACCTGATATCGAGATTGACCCGATCCAGCACCGGGCTTTCGCTGTTCGCATTATACCGAAATGTCACATTCTCAAACCGGATGCTGCCGTCCTTCACCTCCATGACCGGTGCGTCGGGGTTCTTTAACCCCGGCTCCTCATCCAGCACCTCACAGATACGTTTTCCACTGGCAAAACTCATACTGATCATAACAAATACCAGGGAAAGCATCATCAGACTCATCAGGATATTCATGCAGTAACTGAGGAGACTGGTCAGTTCACCAGTGGTCAGGGTACTGCCTACGATCATCTTTGCCCCGACCCAGCTGATCAGCAGGATACAGGTATAAACCGTAAACTGCATCAACGGTGCCACAAACGTCATAATCCCTTCAGCCTTCACAAACATCTTATAAATATTTCCGCTGGCTTTATGGAATTTATCAATCTCATAATCTTCCCGCACAAACGCCTTCACCACACGCTGCGCCGTCACATTCTCCTGCACACTGGCATTCAGCTCATCATATTTTTCAAACACCTGCGTAAAATACTTCATGGTAAAACGCACGATGATCAACATACAGCATGCCAGGAAGCAGACTGCTGCCAGATAGATGCTTGCCACTTTCGCATTGATGAAAAATGCCATCGCCATCGCACAGATCAGACTGATCGGTGCCCGCACACACATCCGCAGGATCATCTGATAGGCATTCTGAATATTCGTCACATCCGTGGTAAGCCGCGTCACCAGCCCGGCTGTGGAAAACTTATCAATATTGGAGAAAGAAAAGCTCTGTATGTTCCGATACATCGCCTCTCTCAGATTTTTTCCAAAACCGGTTGACGCCTTCGCACCGTACTTACCGCCCATGATACCTGCCCACAGTCCGACTGCCGCAAGCACCAGCATGATAGCGCCGATCTTGAATATGTAAGGCAGATCCCCATACTCGATCCCTTTATCGATCATACGCGCCATAAGATAAGGGATCAGCGTTTCCATGAATACCTCAAGTATCATAAACACCGGCGTCATGAGCGATGCCGTCTTGTATTGTTTTACCTGACTCAAAAGTTTTTTCACCATATTTTCCACCTGTCCTTGATCCGACCGGCCATC
>CADBNO010000099.1 GCA_902796105.1 uncultured Lachnospiraceae bacterium
AAGAAAATTTATCCCAAAGATCCGGACGAGACTTTCGCCCGGATCTTTGATCGTGCAAGATACAAAAAGTTGAAAATTCCTGCGGAAATCTTTTCGTTTGTGATTGCCCCGTAATCTGATTTATGGTAAAATAGCGTGAAAAGGCAATGCAGCGGCGGAACGGAAAAGCGCAGGGAATGAGCAGCGAGGAGGTTAGGCAGGAATGGAGAGTTATAAAAGAGAGTTTATTGAATTCATGGTGGACTGTCAGGTGCTGAAGTTCGGAGAGTTCACTTTGAAGAGTGGACGTAAGTCACCTTTTTTTATGAATGCGGGAGCTTATGTGACCGGCTCTCAGCTGAAAAAGCTGGGTGAATACTATGCAAAGGCGATCCATGATAAATACGGTGATGATTTTGATGTATTGTTTGGACCGGCATACAAAGGCATTCCGATCAGCGTGGTGACATCCATCGCATTCAGCGAGTTGTACGGCAAGGAGATCCGGTATTGTTCGGATCGCAAGGAGGAGAAGGATCACGGGGCTGACAAGGGAAGCTTTTTGGGAAGCAAGCTGCAGGACGGAGACCGTGTTGTGATGATCGAAGACGTGACGACTTCCGGTAAATCCATGGAGGAGACCGTTCCGAAAGTGAGAGGTGCTGCCAATGTGGAGATCGTGGGACTCATGGTGTCTTTGAACCGTATGGAGAAGGGACTCGGCGGAGAGAAGAGCGCGCTGGAAGAGGTCAGGGATAAATATGGATTTGAGACGAATGCTATCGTGACTATGGGTGATGTGATCGAGCATTTGTATAATAAGCCGTATAAAGGACAGGTTTATATTGATGATACATTAAAGAAGGCAATCGATGAATATTACGCAGTGTATGGCGCATAGACGGAAGGATGGTGTGAGAATGGGAGAAAAAGTATATAAGACCATGGGTTGTACAGGAGCCTGGAATATCGTGCTTGGCGTGATCGTGATGGTAGTGGGGGTTGCTGCCGGCGTGATGCTGATCGTGAGTGGCGGAAAGCTGCTTGCCGATAAGAGCAAGGTTCTGTTTTAACAGGTTGAGGAGAGGGCATTCCAGGGTGGAAACCGGGAGTGCCTTTCTTGGCTTTATGGGTATTGCATCGATAGGGCAAAGGTAAACGGAGTGAAAAATATGTTCCGTCCGGAGGAGTGATTAGAATTTTATGAAGCGGAGACACTATATTTTTACAAAGCGCAGGAATTCCGATCTGGCAGTTATGGCGACGTTGCTGGGACTTATCAGCAACGGGTCGCTGGCGGCGGTTTTGTATCTTGCTTATAAAAAGGGCGGAGCGGTACCGGTCAGTTACGGGCTGACCGGACTTTTGGCAGCTTTTTTCTCGGCGGCGGGGCTGATCATGGCGGTGCTCGCAATCCAGGAGAAGGATGTATTCAAGCTGTTTCCGGTACTGGGAATCCTTTTGAATCTGCTGGCGTTGGGAATACTGGCATTTGTGGTACAGCTGGGATTTTGACGATATGGGCCGCGGATGATGGAAAGAGCGGTGCCGCAGACCGGCAGATCAGAAGAAACGGATAGAGGAGGAGAAAAAATTGACAGTTTTGGGATCGGATACAGAGGAGAGAGAAGTGCTGCAGGAACGTTACGATCTGGCGATGGAGCGGATCGGGACGATCCCCGGGGAGACGGCGTGCGGCGAGGAATACGCGGCTTATTTTGCCAAATCAGCGGAATTTCTCCTTTTGCTTAAGGAAGAGCGGAAATTTTGGAGCGGAGAAGGGTCAAAACAGGCGCCGGCAGAGGAATTGCAGCGTCGTAACAGGGCGCTGTATGCGGACGTGCTACCGGAGAATTATGGGCAAAGCTATGCAAACCCCGCCTATGCGGTGGCCTGTATGGGGGATACATTTGGCGCCATGCTGTCGTTTTTATACCGGGAGATGCGCAGTGTGATCCCGTTTGTGTATGAGGACCGGCTGGAGGAGATCGTGATCCGGCTGGAATTATTTGTGGAAGTGTATACCTGTTTCGTGTATGCATGGCAGGAGGAAGCGGAACAGGCAAAGCAGCAGGAGAACGGGAATGCGCTCCTGCTCAGGGTGGCGGAGGATGTCCGCAAGATCCTGTACTGGTTTGTCAGCGATTATGCGGAGACTGCGGCGGAGCAGCACTTGCGGGAGATGCTGGTGCCGGATGATAACTTCGCGGTGAAGCTGATCCGGACGGCGGACCTTTCGGATGTGCGTTATCTGTATGCTTATGGAGAATATATCAGTGAAAACGAATTGGAGACAGCCCGTTTTTTGGCCGCGCTTCCGCAGGAAACCATCAATACGATGGCAGACACCTACACGGAAGGCTACCGCATTGGTTTTGAGGTGACCGGAAAAGATCTGTCGAAAAAGAAGACGGTGGAGATCCGGTATCGTCTCGGCTTTGAGCGGATGATGCGCCGTGCAGTGGAGAATTTTGAAAAAATGGGGCTGCAGCCGGTGTGTTACCGGGCTGCGAGCAGTATTTTATACAACCCCTCTATTTTTAAGGTGGGCTACACAGGAGGGGAAGTCAACAGACAATATGATTTTGATCACAAGGATGACAGAGCGCTTTTTTGGGATAAAACGTATATGAACCATAAGCTGGAAGTGACGAGGACGGCGTTTGAGAGATTGAAGACAGAGGCGTTGGGGTACGCGGGTCCGGCTGTGGTGGAAACCTTTGGGGAGCACGGATTTGAGCCGCAGAACAAGGCAGAAGCCTTCCATATGAGCGAGGAGCAGAATAAGCTCTGGGTGGAGTACCGCACACTTGCCGGGCAGCTGCAGCGCAATTATATCCTGGAGGAGGAGCGGAGCTTTACGATCATTGCGTTTCCGATACCGGAGATCCGGGATTCCTTTGAGAAAACGCTGTTAAACGAGTTGGGAGTCGGGGATGCTTCGGAGGCATACCGGGCCTTCTTTGCGGATGTGATCCGGATCAACACATTAAATTACATGCGTTATCGAAAAATCCAGCAGACTATGATCGATGTGCTGGATACGGCAGATCACTGCGAGATAAAGGGCATGAACGGCAATCGCACAGACCTTTGTGTGAATCTGTGGAAGTTGAAGGACCCGGCGAAGGAGACCATTTTTGAAAACTGTGTGGCAGATGTAAATATACCGGTGGGAGAGGTCTTTACGTCGCCGGTGCTGCAGGGAACCAATGGCGTATTGCATGTGAGCCGGGTTTATCTGAACGGTCTGGAGTACAGGGATCTGGAGATCCGTTTTGCGGACGGCAGGATAGCCGGGTACAACTGCACAAACTTCCCGACTGAGGAGGAGAACCGGAATTTTATCCGGGAGAATGTTCTGTTCCGGCATAAAACACTGCCGATGGGGGAGTTTGCGATCGGTACGAACACGGTGGCTTACATGGTGGCCAGAAAATATAAGGTGCAGGATAAGATGCCGATCCTGATCGCGGAGAAAACGGGACCGCATTTTGCTGTGGGAGATACCTGTTATTCCCATGCCGAAGAGGTGAAGGTATATAATCCGGACGGCAAGGAGATCGTGGCCAGAGAGAATGAGGTGGTCAGACTGCGCGATAAGGCTCCGGAGAAGGCATATTTCAACTGTCATACGGATATTACGATCCCTTACGATGAACTCGGGGAACTGACGGCGGTACGTCCGGACGGCAGCCGGGTGCAGATCATCCGCGAGGGGCGGTTTGTGCTGCCGGGGACAGAAGAACTGAACGAAGCTTTCGATGCGGATAAACGGTAAAACGTATTTGTCCGGGGGCGGCCGGGAAACTATTTTTATATTTTTATTAGATAGTGCTTGCATACCACATCTATTTTTAGTAAACTAGATATGGTGGTTTAGTATGTAGTTTTTTACAAGATATATCCCCGGAAGGAACCGGCTGTTCCGGCAAGGGGCAAAAAAATGACATGGAGGAATGGAAGAACATGGCGGATACAAAGGCGGGAGCATTGGTTGGGATCGTAATGGGCAGTGATTCGGACATGCCTGTTATGGCGAAAGCGGCAGATATCCTGGAGGAGCTTGGGGTGCCCTATGAGATGACGATCATCAGTGCACACAGGGAGCCGGATGTGTTTTTTGAGTACGCGAAGAGTGCGGAGAAAAAAGGATTCAAGGTGATCATAGCGGGAGCCGGTATGGCAGCTCATCTGCCGGGTATGTGCGCGGCAATCTTCCCGATGCCAGTCATTGGGATCCCGATGCATACCACATCTTTGGGCGGAAGGGATTCCCTGTATTCTATCGTTCAGATGCCTTCCGGTATACCGGTGGCTACGGTGGCGATAAACGGAGGCGCCAATGCGGGGCTTCTGGCGGCGAAGATCCTGGCTACTTCAGATGCGGCACTCCTGCAGAAACTGAAGGATTACAGTGTGAAATTGAAAGAGCAGGTTGAAGCAAAGGACGCAAAGCTGCAGGAGATCGGCTATAAGGCTTATGTGGAGAGTCAGAAGAAATAGAAAATGATAAAGGCACCAAAGAACGGAAAACAGGATAGGAAAAGATAGGAGAAGAACAATGGATTACAAGAAAGCGGGAGTGGATATCGAAGCAGGTTACAAGTCTGTGGAGCTGATGAAACAGTATGTGAAAGGAACCATGAGACCTGAGGTGCTCGGCGGATTGGGCGGTTTCTCCGGAGCGTTCTCCATGAGCGGGATCAAGGATATGGAGGAGCCGGTGTTGTTGTCCGGAACGGATGGCGTGGGTACCAAGATCAAGCTGGCTTTTCTGATGGACAAGCATGATACGGTGGGGATCGATTGTGTTGCCATGTGCGTGAACGACGTGGCGTGCGCGGGAGGCGAGCCGCTGTTTTTCCTGGATTATATTGCCTGTGGCAAGAATTATCCGGAGAAGATCGCAACGATCGTAAAAGGTGTGGCAGAAGGCTGTAAGCAGGCCGGAGCAGCGCTGATCGGCGGAGAGACGGCAGAACATCCCGGTCTGATGCCGGAGGATGAGTATGACCTTGCAGGATTTGCCGTGGGTGTAGCGGATAAGAAGGATATCATCGACGGTTCTACGATCAAGGCAGGCGATACCCTGATCGGCATTGCTTCCTCCGGTGTGCATTCCAATGGTTTCTCTCTGGTGAGAAAAGTGTTTGAAATGACGAAAGAAAGTCTGGATACTTATTATGAAGAACTGGGCACTACGCTGGGAGAGGCACTGATCGTACCTACCAGAATTTATGTGAAAGCGCTGAAATCCGTGAAGAATGCAGGCGTGAAGGTGAAAGGCTGCAGCCATATCACAGGCGGCGGTTTCTATGAGAATATTCCCAGAATGCTGCCGGAGGGGATCAAGGCTGTGGTGAAAAAGGACAGCTATGACGTGCCGGCAATCTTCAAACTGCTGCAGAAGACCGGCAATATTGAAGAGCAGATGATGTACAATACATACAATATGGGACTTGGTATGATCCTTGCGGTGGATCCCGAGGATGTGGACAAGACCATGGCAGCGATCAAAGAAGCCGGTGATACGCCTTATATCGTGGGAAGCTGCGAAGCGGGCGAGAAGGGTGTGACCTTATGTTAAGAGTGTTGGTATTGGTGTCCGGCGGCGGCACAAATCTGCAGGCGATCATTGATGCGGTAGCGGCGGAAAAGATCAAAAATGCAGAGCTGATCGGCGTGATCAGCAACAATAAGACGGTAAAAAGTCTGGAAAGAGCCCGAAATGCAGGAATACCTGCATATAGCATTTCGCCGAAGGACTATGCGGACAGAGAGCTTTTTCATGAAGCGTTTCTGGATAAAGTAAATGAACTGAAGCCGGATCTGATCGTGCTGGCCGGTTTTCTGGTGGCGATCCCGCCGAAAATGGTGGCACAGTATTCCGGACGCATCATCAACATACACCCGTCCCTGATCCCGTCCTTTTGCGGTGTGGGATATTTCGGGCTGAAGGTGCATGAGAAAGCATTGGCGCGCGGAGTCAAGGTGACCGGTGCCACCGTGCATTTTGTAACGGAAGGCATGGATGAGGGGCCGATCATTGCCCAGAAGGCAGTGGTGGTGGAGGACTCTGATACGCCGGAAATCCTGCAGCGTCGTGTGATGGAACAGGCGGAGTGGATCCTGTTGCCCCAGGCGATTGATGACATAGCGAACGACAGGATCGGGATACGGGACGGAAAAGTTGTGCGTAAACAATAGAAGGAAAAGAAAACGAGGTGTACAGACATGAAAGTTTTGATCGTGGGAAGCGGCGGACGTGAACATGCGATCGCGGCAAGTGTGGCAAAAAGTGCAAAAGTGGAGAAAATCTACTGCGCACCCGGCAATGCGGGGATCGGGCAGCTTGCGGAATGCGTGTCTATCGGCGCTATGGAATTTGACAAACTGGTTGCCTTTGCCAAAGAAAAGGCAATCGATTTTGTGATCGTAGGAATGGATGATCCGCTGGTCGGCGGTTTGGTGGATGCTATGGAAGCGGAAGGGATCCGCACCTTCGGACCGCGCAAAAATGCAGCGATCCTGGAGGGAAGCAAGGCATTTTCCAAGGATCTGATGAAGAAATACAACATCCCCACGGCAGCCTATGAAACCTTTGATGATGCGGATGCGGCGATCGCCTATCTGAAGGAGAAAGCAGAATTTCCGATCGTGCTGAAGGCTGACGGTCTGGCTCTGGGCAAGGGCGTGCTGATCTGCAATTCCCTGGCGGAAGCACTGGAAGGTGTCGCAACGATCATGCAGGATAAGAAGTTCGGTGATGCAGGCAACCGTATGGTCATTGAAGAGTTTATGACAGGACGTGAAGTCAGCGTGCTCTCCTTTGTGGACGGCAAGACGATCCGGATCATGACCTCCGCGCAGGATCATAAGCGTGCGCAGGACGGAGATCAGGGACTTAATACCGGCGGAATGGGTACCTTTTCACCCAGTCCTTTCTATACAAAAGAAGTGGATGAGTTCTGCCATCAGTACATTTATCAGGCAACGGTGGATGCCATGGCAGCAGAGGGAAGACCGTTCAAGGGCGTGATCTTTTTCGGCCTGATGCTGACTCCCAAGGGACCTCGCGTGCTGGAGTATAATGCCCGGTTCGGCGATCCGGAGGCGCAGGTGGTTCTGCCCCGTATGAAGAATGATATCATTGAAGTGATGGAGGCGTGCGTGGACGGGACACTGGATCGGATTGACCTGCAGTTTGAGGATAATGCGGCAGTGTGCGTAGTGCTTGCCAGCGCGGGATATCCGGTATCCTATGAGAAGGGATTTGTCATTGAAGGACTGGATCGATTTGACCGGGAAGAAGGTTATTATTGTTTCCATGCAGGTACTAAACTTACGGATAAGGGTATTGTCACGAACGGAGGCCGTGTACTCGGCGTGACGGCGAAGGGAAAGGACCTGAAAGAGGCCAGAGCCAATGCGTATGCCGCCACCGAGTGGGTTTCCTTTGCCAATAAATATATGCGGCATGATATCGGTAAAGCAATTGATGAGGCTTGATACTGTCCGGCAGACAGGGACAGGATCAGATAGATTTACAGGTTTAATAAGATCAAGGAAAGGTACAAGAGGGAAAAACGATGAAAAAGCAAAAAGGATTGTATGATCGATTGCAGAAGCTGGCTGGCGTACTGGTGCTGGTTGCGGTACTGGCAGCCGGATTGTCTATGGATGCTTTCAAGATCATCAGCCATGCGGAGAGTACAGGAAAGATCACAGCGAATACGGCTAAGGTGCGTCAGGAAGCAAGTACTTCCAGCAACACCTTAGCCAGTGTGTCAAAGGGCAATACTGTGACTGTCAAGGGACAGACGCAGGCGAGTGACGGACATATCTGGTATCAGGTGGTATATAACGGCGATCAGACGGGATATATCCGTGGGGATCTGATGGAGATCACGGACGGCAGTACGCCGGGAAATATCGTGGCTTCCACAACCGGACAGACCACTGAACCTGCACAGGGAAATGCAGGGGATGAGTCCGTAGTGGAGGTTGTGGATGTGCAGCCTGTCAGTGCCAGCGTGTCCGGAACTTCACCGGTGCGTGTCCGTCAGAATGCGTCAACTACAAGCCGGATCGTGAGCACTGCACAGGGCGGTCTTGCCATGACAGTAACCGGAACCGCAAGCGGAACAGACGGTAATGAATGGTATCGTGTGAATTTTATCTCGAATGGCTCGGAGGTAACCGGATTTATCCGTGCGGACTATGTAGCACTGGATGGTGAGCTTGTGGCAGGTGTCGAAGGCGGTGAAGGCGGAGAGGCAGTCGAGCAGCCTGCGGAACAGGTCACAGAGAACGAATATGGCGGCGTTGACGGCAGCAAGGATTGGGATACTTTCTATCAGGATGACATATGGCACCTGGTTGATAACACATCGGGCAAATCATACAGCATCCCCCAGATCTTTGAGACAGTGGAAACCAACAATAATACACTGAAAGAGGTTCTGGCGACAAATAAGACGCAGCAGATCATTGTCGTTGTGCTGGTGATCGTGGTTGTTTTATTGATCTGTGCGATCAGTGTGATGTTCTTCAAGTTCAAGGAATTGAAAGATGACGCTTATTATGAGAGCGTAGAGAACGAGACCATTCGCAGACGTTCTGCGGACAGGGCAGGGCAGAGCGGGAACGGAGCAAAGGCAGAAGGAAACGGCGGCAGACGCCCGGCTCCCCAGCGTGCGGAAGATGGTGGCAATGCACATCGTCAGGCAGGTGAGAGAAATAACGGCAGACGTTCTGAAGGCGCAAGACCGGAAGGCAGAAGACCTGAGGGAGCGAGACCCGAGGGACAGAGAAGCGAAAGACAGGGAGCGGAAGGTCAGCGTCCGGCAGGTTCAGGTAAGAAGCGTCGTCCGGTGAACGGAGCAGAAAGCGGACAGCGCCGTCCGGCAGAGGACAGACGCAGAGAGGAGCGCCCGGCAGACGATGACAGACATCCCGCAGAGCGCAGGACGGTTGTGCCGGAACGCGTAAAACGGCCTCATGTGCAGGATGAAGCAGACAAGGTGAGAGAGGCTGCAAAAGAGCTCGAGGAAGAAACAGAAGATATCAGAGAGAATGTGCAGGAGTCTGCAGATAGTATCACGGAAAATATTGAGCAGGCGGCAAAAGAAGTTTCGAGGGAGATCGAGGCAGAGACAGTTGCCCGTTCAGCGGTAAAACCGAAGTGGAAATCCAAAAACTTTGCGGATGATGACGAGTTTGAATTTCAGTTTTTAGACTGGGATGACGATCAGGAATAAAACTGCACAAAAGAGGATAGATTCAAAGAGAAGTATTGGAAGTTAAGGGAGTGTTGGAGGTTTTTTATGCAGTTGGAATTCACTGACAGAGCCAAAGAAGCGCTGGCGCAGGCATCCAAATGCGCCAGGGCGTTAAAACAGGGATATATCGGCACGGAACACATTCTGATGGGTCTGCTGACCGCGAAGGGCGGAGTGGCTTATCAGGTGCTCTCCGACAACGGAGTGGAATTGGATCAGGTGAAAGATATGATCCAGGATCTGATCGCTTTCGACAAAGGCGTGGCGCTCAAGGAGAGAGAAGGTTATTCCCCCAGAGCACGGAAGATCTTGGATGAGGCACACAGACAGGCGGAGCGGTTTAAGCAGAAACAGACCGGTACAGAGCATCTTTTGTTAGCGTTGATCAAAGAGGGAGAAAACGTGGCGGTTCGATTGCTCAATACCCTGAGTGTCAATGTGCAGAAGATTTATGTGGATACCTTGCTGGCGATCGGCCAGGACGGAAATCTCTACAAGGAAGATCTGGGCAAAAAAAATCAGGGAAAGAGCAGAACGGCTACCCTGGAGCAATACAGCAGAGACCTGACAGCGCTTGCCAGAGAGGGGAAGCTGGATCCGGTGATCGGCAGAGAGGATGAGATCAGACGTCTGATCCAGATCCTGAGTCGTCGGACCAAGAATAACCCTTGCCTGATCGGCGAGCCGGGGGTAGGTAAGACTGCGGTCGTGGAAGGGCTGGCACTGCGGATCGTTGCGGGAGAAGTTCCTTTTACGGTACAGAACAAGCGTCTGCTTACATTAGATCTGTCCGGTATGGTGGCGGGCAGCAAGTATCGCGGTGAGTTTGAAGAGCGCATTAAAAAAGTGATCAAAGAGGTCATTGAGGACGGAAATATCATTCTGTTTCTCGATGAATTGCACACGATCATCGGAGCCGGCGGCGCGGAGGGGGCGATCGATGCCTCCAATATTCTGAAGCCATCTCTTGCAAGAGGGGAGATCCAGCTGATCGGTGCCACCACAATCGCGGAGTATCGCAAATATGTGGAGAAGGATGCGGCGTTGGAGCGCCGGTTTCAGCCGGTTACGGTGGAGGAGCCTACCGAGGAAGAGGCAATCCGCATTTTGAGCGGGATCAAGGGAAAATATGAAGAGCACCATAAGGTGCGGATCACGGATGAGGCAGTGGAAGCTGCAGTGCGGTTATCCAACCGCTATATCAATGACCGGAACCTGCCGGATAAAGCCATCGACCTGATCGATGAGGCAGCGGCCAGTGCCAGATTGAAATCCATGGATCTCCCGGAGAAGATGAAGGAGATGCTGGAGCAGATCAAAAAGATGGATCAGCAGATCGAGCGATCCATCCGTATGGAAGTCTATGCGCAGGCAGCGGAGATCAAGCGGGAGCAGGATGAACTGATCAAAAAATATCAGAGGCAGATGGACCGTCGTCAGGCAAAAGAGGAAAATCTCAGCTACAGTATCGGAGAAAACGATATTGCAGAGGTTGTGGCGATGTGGACCAAGATTCCCGTGCAGAAGCTGGCAGAAAAAGAAAGCGAGCGATTGCTCCGGTTGGAGAGCATTCTGCATAAGCGTGTGATCGGTCAGGAGGAAGCGGTGAAAGCCGTGTCCAAAGCGATGCGCAGGGGCAGAGTGGGACTCAAAGATCCCAATCGGCCCATCGGTTCGTTTTTGTTCTTAGGGCCTACCGGTGTCGGTAAGACGGAGCTTTCCAAAGCGTTGGCGGAAGCGATGTTCGGCTCGGAGGATGCGATGATCCGTGTGGATATGTCCGAGTACATGGAAGGACATTCGGTTTCCAAGATGATCGGCTCGCCGCCCGGTTATGTAGGGTTCGAGGACGGTGGTCAGCTCTCGGAGAAGGTGCGCAGAAACCCGTATTCCGTTGTATTGTTCGACGAGATCGAGAAGGCGCATCCGGATGTGTTCAATATTCTGTTGCAGGTTCTGGATGATGGTCATATTACTGATTCCAAGGGCCGCAAAGTGAACTTCAAGAACACCATTCTCATCATGACCTCCAACGCGGGTGCACAGCGTATCGTGGATCCGAAGAATCTGGGCTTTGCCACGGAGAAGAGTGAGAAGAAGGACTATGAGAAGATGAAGTCTGCGGTGATGGAAGAGGTAAAACGCAGCTTTAAGCCGGAGTTTATCAACCGTATTGACGACATCATCGTATTCCATCAGCTGAACGACGAGAATATGAAGGATATTGTCAATCTGCTGGCGGCAAACCTGGTCAAGAGATGTGAGAGCCAGATGGATATCCACATCAGCCTCACGCCTGCCATGAAGGAGCATCTGGTCAAGAAATATGCGGATCAGAAGATGGGAGCGCGGCCGTTAAAGCGCGCGATTCAGTCGGTGGTGGAGGATGCTCTGGCAGAGGAGATCCTGAAAAAGAATGTCAAACCGGGCGATACGGTCAGCGTAGGCTTTAAGAACGACAAGGTGAATTTCACAGTAAAAAAATAGTGGAAAAAAGTCATATTTTATATTATACTGAGATTAGCTGAAAGTGGCTTGGCGGGTACCCCGCTATGACGATGATCAGGAGGATAAATAAGATGGCAGTGGTAGAGGAATTGCTCCGCAGTGAGGCTGATGGTGCAGTCAGCTTTGGGAATCACCAGTTGGCGAAGAAGGCCAAGGTTGAGGATTATAAGCATGCAGGAGATCTGTTGAAGGTAAAGACCTACAATGAGATCACGAAGCTGGAGAAAAACGGTATGTTCCTGTATGAGTCCGTGCCCGGAACCAGCGTGTTCCATTTTAAGGAGCAGGCGGACAGTGTGGAGTTCGCGGTGACAGGAGATGTGGACGCGCAGATCACGGTTGGCCTTAAGGATGATACAGAGTATGAAGTCTTTGTCGGAGGCAACAGTATCGGCAAGATGAAGACCGGTCTTGGCGGCAAGCTTTCCTTAAGCGTAGAGCTGGAAAATGCCGGTGAGGTGGCTGTGAAGATCGTGCAGGCGTAGGATTGCGATAAGATGTTGGATGGGATGCCGGAAAGAACGAAACCGGCAGCAGACAGCGCAAAAGAAGTGAAGAGAATCCCGACTCCGAGGTGACTTGGAGTCGGGATGTTTTGTAAGCAAACGAGGGCATTGGTGAAAATCAGTATCAGCAAGTAAAACACAGGTTTTCACAAATGCCGGGTATTCAGACAAAGAACAGGGAAAAGGAAGAGTACATATGGCAAAAGGAAAAACGGCGACCATATTTTTCTGTCAGAGCTGCGGATATGAGTCAGCGAAATGGATGGGACAATGCCCAGGGTGCAAGGAATGGAACACCTTTGTGGAGGAGACGGTGAACAAGGCGGATCTGAAAGCATCAGGCGGGGCGGCAAAGCGGGCAGGCGAGAGGCAGGAGCCCTGTGCGCTTTCGGAAGTGACGATCCATGAGGAGAGCAAGATCCTGACCGGGATCGGAGAACTGGACAGAGTGCTGGGCGGCGGTATTGTGCAGGGGTCGCTGACGCTGGTGGGCGGAGATCCCGGTATCGGCAAATCCACTCTTCTGCTGCAGGTATGTAAAAATCTCGCGCAGAGCGGGCACAAAGTACTCTACATATCGGGAGAGGAATCCCAGGTGCAGATCAAGATGCGGGCGGATCGCATCGGCAGTTTCACGCCGCAAATGCTGCTGTTGTGCGAGACTGATCTGGGCGATATCGAGGAGGTGATCCGCCGGACGAAGCCGGAGGTTGTGGTGATCGATTCCATCCAGACGATGTACAATGAGAATGTGTCGGCTGCCCCGGGAAGCGTATCCCAGGTACGGGAATCCACCGGCGTATTGCTGCAGTTGGCCAAAGGGCTAGGCGTATCGGTTTTCATAGTAGGGCATGTGACCAAGGAAGGGACGGTGGCAGGCCCCAGAGTGCTGGAGCACATGGTGGATACAGTGCTGTACTTTGAAGGCGACAGACATGCTTCCTACCGGATTTTGCGCGGCGTGAAGAACCGTTTCGGCTCCACCAATGAGATCGGCGTGTTCGAGATGCGGGAGCAGGGGCTGGCGGAGGTGGCTAATGCCTCAGAGTACATGCTGAGCGGCCGCCCGGAAAATGCCAGCGGGTCCGTCGTTGCGTGTACCATGGAGGGCACCAGACCGCTTCTGGTGGAGATCCAGGCGTTAGTGTGTCAGAGTAATTTCGGCATTCCCCGCAGACAGACGACAGGTACGGATTTTAACCGGGTGAACCTTCTCATGGCGGTGTTGGAAAAACGTTTAGGCGTGCAGCTTGCTGGCTGTGATGCCTATGTGAACATCACCGGCGGGCTGAAGATCCTGGAGCCGGCGATCGATCTGGGGATCGTCATTGCGATCCTCTCCAGCTTCCGCAACAGGATAGTGAATCCGAAACTGATCGCTTTTGGGGAAGTGGGGCTTTCCGGAGAGGTGCGTGCGGTAAGCCAGACCGCTCAGCGTGTGGCGGAGGCCGCGAAGCTTGGCTTTGAAGTGTGCGTGATCCCTGCGGTGAGCGAGAAGGATGTCATGATAGCGGACATAAAGATCGTTGCGGTGAAAAATCTGCAGGACGTGATGGACAGGCTGTTCTGAAAAATTCCTTGTGGATTCAACAGAATTTGCATATAATAATTTCAGAGAGACCGCAGAGAGCATGCGCAGCAAAGAGGATAAAGTAAACCTTATACTTCATTTATGGGGGTGACGTGGATCATGGCAAGAGAGATAGCAACGGGAGTTCAGGATTTCAGAGAATTAAGGGAAAAACATGCTTTCTATGTGGATAAGACCGAATTTA
>CADBNO010000100.1 GCA_902796105.1 uncultured Lachnospiraceae bacterium
ACACGTGTTGTTGCAGCATTATGATGAGCTGCTGCTTTCGGTGGTTAAGACAGAGCAGATCGATACGGTTGATAAGGATGATGTCTTGGAAATCGTAACTAAGATAAAACCGGAGAATATGGTTCGTATCGATGCTGCGATAAGGGTCTCCCTTGGATTGGAGGTGTTTTAAATGAACACACAGGAATTGAAGATGCCGATCAAGGGAGTTCCTTTTGAACATCAGCAGAGGGCTTTTGATTTTGCCTGTGACATATTCGGGCTGAGTGATTTCAAACAGAAAAGCAGTGGTGTTGGATTGCTGATGGAAATGGGCTGCGGGAAAACTCTGGTGGCTATAGCCGTAATCGGGATCCTTTATCAGCTTGGACTCATTACGAGGGTAATCATAGCGGCTCCGTTATCTCTGCTTGGGGTATGGGAATCTGAGTTTGAAGCATTTGCGGATTTTGATTATTCGCTGACGGTGCTTAAGGGTACTAGTGCGAAGAAGAAGGAAGCTATAGCGAAGATACCAAAGACCGGGTTGCAGGTGATCGTTGTGAATTATGAATCTGCATGGCGGCTTGAAAAAGAACTGTTGGCATTCGGGGCTGAGTGTGTGTGCTGTGATGAGGGGCACAAGATAAAAGAAGGAAGAACAGCTCAGAGTAAAGGAATGCATCATTTGGGAGACAGGGTGAATTATAAGCTGCTTCTGACCGGAACTTTGATTACGAACCGTGAGTTAGATGTTTTTTCGGAATACCGTTTTCTTGATCCACGTGTATATGGGATGAGTTTCTATGCTTTCAGGAACAGATATTTCGATATGACCGGCTACGGCAATCATGTTCCGGTCTTTCGGAAATATATGTTGGATGACTTCCTGAAAAAGATGCATTCAATAGCTTTCCGCACAACGAAAAAGGAATGCCTGGATCTTCCGGCTATTACAGAAGAGGTGCGTACCATCGAGTTGGAGACGAAGGCTATGAAAATGTACAAGGAGCTGGAAGAGGAATCATATACAGAGCTTAAGAACGGTGAGGTTACGGCCCCGAATATTCTGACTAAGCTGCTTAGGTTGTCTCAGGTGACGGGCGGGCATTTGACAGATGATGAGAAGGATACCCATGTGGTCTCCACGGCAAAGCTTGCAGCATTGGAGGATATCATTGATGCCGCTGATGCCGAAAACCAGAAGATTGTAGTGATGGCACGCTTTGTGCCTGAGCTGAATGATATTCAGGCGCTGTTAGAAAAAAAGAAGATCGGGTATGCGGTTGTCTGGGGTGGAGTAAAGGACCGGGCTGAAGAAGTGCGCCGTTTTCAGGTAGATGAAGACTGCCGGGTATTTGTGGGGCAGATAGCGGCAGCGGGTTTGGGATTGACCTTGACGTCTGCAAGCACGATGGTTTTTTACTCTCTGGACTACAGTATGTCGAATTTTGACCAGGCACGGGCAAGGATCCATCGTGTCGGACAGAAGGAGAACTGTCATTACATATATCTGATAGCAAAGGGCACTGTTGACAGGAAGGTTATCCGTTCACTCCGAAATAAGATCGACCTGGCAAAGACTCTTGTGGACGATTTCTGAAAGGGTGCAAATCCCTTTACGGACTGAGGTTTTGCAGGGGGTTGAATTTTTCGGTATAGGGTGGGATTAGGGGGCATAAAAATGCTTCAAATTGTAAGTTATAACAGGATGTACGAATAAGGATTTGGGGAGGTTGAGAATGTCAATTTTCTATATTAAAGATCAAGAGTATTCAGAACATCAAATAAAAGTGTTGTCACAATCAGATTTTTTGTTGAAAAATATTCGGACTATGCCAAGACACTTATTTAAATACTATCCTAATAAGCCCAAGTATCCAGATAGTGGGAATATTAATTATTCTATTGAAGCGTTAGAGAATAACACTGTTTATGTTCAAACACCAAATAAATTTGATGATCCATATGATTGTAATTTATATGTTGAGAACCAAGAATTTGCATTAGGTAGAATACGTTATTGGGCTCAATTATGTGGTATAAAATTTGAGCTAGATTGGGATTATTCTAAAATAGCATATGAATTGTCAATCTATATTTATAGGCATTTGGTATCGGGCAACCCGATAGAAACCATTTTCAGAACAGAAGATGATTCTGGGATTATAAAATTACATAAAGAATATTTCTTAAATGTCTTAGAGCTTGAACTTAGGTCATCATCTGCAAACGAGAATAGTTATGCAAATGCATTTTCAAAAGTTATATACAGAGATTATGTAGATTTGTGTAAAACAATTAATAATTTTAGAATAGCTTGCTTTGTACAGTCTCCATATTCAATGCTTATGTGGTCGCATTATGCTAACAATCATGAAGGATTTTGTATAGAGTATGAAATACCCGCATATTCAGATGAGCATTCAGATATATTTAATAATTTGTATCCTGTAATTTATACTGACACTAGGACTAATCTTGTTGACTTGTGTTTGAATTGGCAAGCTCGTGGAGAGATGAATCTAGATCAATTATGGGGATTCTATAAGTATGCATTGTTGAGCAAAAGTCTTGATTGGAAATATCAACAAGAGTGGCGCTTGATTTCATATGATCATTTTTTGTCGGATGATACCTATCATTGTAAATTTTTTAAAATTAGCAGAGTATACCTAGGCAATAGAATGCAACCAAGGGAACGGAAGCAAATCATTGAAATATGTAAAAAGAAAAATATTCCTTATGTTGGTATGATCATTGCATATGATTGGTTTGAAATGATAGAATGTCCTATGTTGTGTGAAAAATGTGATCGATTAAAATCATGAATTATATTGGCTTTATAAAAGATTCTTAAAAGAGTAATTGGAGGAACAATTATGCGCTATGTCGGTATGCCCCTCGGAATGTGGGCATTATTTCAAAAATCATTCCGTCAAAATTTGATCACTGTCCTTAGCTATGATGCGTCTACCGCTAAGCAGATCACTGCATCCGCCAAGCCCAAATACAAGTCCATTATCGCGAAGCTCCCGGAGTTTGAGCCGGGGGATCGCTTCTGCATAAACATTGTAAGTTGTGCCATGCTGTCGGCGTTTTGCCTGAGTATGCCGGAGAGACCGACGGTGGAGAAACTGACGAAGTATTACGGTAAGTCCATGATGACCGGTGCCATGAAATGGTTTTGCAGGCAGAGCGGTAAGAAGAAATTCACCCCCAAGGATATTCAGGGGATGAAGGACACGGCGAAGTTCAGGGCTGCCGACCGGAATCCGTACTCATGGAATATGGAGTTTTATGAGTATGAGGATGGGAGCGGTTATGAGGCGCGGTTTACGACGTGCGGGATCTGCACGCTGATGAAGGAGCTGGGACTGTATGACCTGGTGCCGGCAATGTGCAGGCTGGATTATACCATGAGTGAGGCGGGCGGTGCTTCGGAGTTTGTGCGGGAGCAGACACTGGCGTCCGGCGGGGCGTATTGCGATTGCGGGTATAAGAAGAAACGGGGAGAAACGGTTATAGAGCTTGTGAAAGCGTTTGTGAAGGACAGAGATAAAACATCATAGAGGAAACAGAAATATCTGTATCGATCCGCTTCAGATGAAAGAGAAAGAAACAACAGAAAGTAACGACAGGTGTTGCAAGAATGCCGAATTTAAGTTATAGTATAAGAATATCGAGTTTAAGTTGTGCTCTGACGGAGCGGACGCGGAGAGGAATTGCAGTATGAAAAAATTATTAGACTTACTTACAGCGGAGATGGGGCAGGCATTTGCCGCCGCCGGTTATGATGCGGCGCTGGGCAAAGTGTCCGTGTCGAATCGTCCGGATCTGTGTGAATATCAGTGTAACGGCGCGATGGCAGGGGCAAAGCAGTACAAGAAGGCGCCCATCATGATCGCGAATGAAGTGGCAAAAGAATTGCAGGGCGGAAAGGTGTTTGCCGAGGTGAATGCGGTGGCGCCCGGGTTCTTAAATCTGAAGCTGTCGGAGGAATTTCTGGCAAAATATATCGGGGAGATGGAAGCTGCTGATAAATTCGGTCTGGAGAAGCCTGCAAAGCCGAAGAAGATCATCATCGATTACGGTGGAGCGAATGTGGCGAAGCCGTTGCATGTAGGGCATATCCGTTCGGCGGTGATCGGCGAGAGTATCAAGCGGATCTGCCGGTATGCGGGACATGAGGTGATCGGCGATGTGCATCTGGGAGACTGGGGGCTGCAGATGGGTCTGGTGATCACGGGAGTGCAGGATCGTCAGCCTGATCTGCCGTATTTTGATGAAAATTTCACCGGAGAGTATCCGGCGGAGGCTCCGTTTACTATTTCGGAACTGGAGAAGATCTATCCGGCTGCCAGCGCGAAGTCCAAGGAGGATCCGGCCTACAAGGCGCGTGCGATGGAGGCAACATTTAAGCTGCAGAGCGGAGTGCGCGGGTATCGCGCGCTTTGGAAACATATCCTGAATGTATCGGTGGCGGATCTGAAGAAGAATTACGGCAGTCTGAATGTGGAGTTTGATCTGTGGAAGGGTGAGAGTGATGTGCATGATATCATCCCGGACATGGTAAAATATATGAAGGAGGGCGGATATGCCTATATCAGCGACGGCGCTTTGGTCGTGGACGTGAAGGAAGAGACGGACACCAAGGAGATGCCCCCCTGCATGATCTTGAAATCCGACGGCGCATCGCTGTATAATACCACGGATCTTGCGACGATCATGGAGCGTATGAAGCTGTATCATCCGGATAAGCTGATCTACGTGGTGGACAAGCGGCAGGATCTGTATTTTGAGCAGGTATTTCGGTGTGCGCGCAAGACCAAGCTGGTGGAACCTGAGACAGAGTTAAAGTTCCTGGGCTTCGGTACCATGAACGGTAAGGACGGTAAGCCGTTCAAAACCCGTGACGGCGGCGTGATGCGTCTGGAGAACCTGATCGCGGACACCAAGGAAGAGATGTATCGGAAGATCAAGGAAGGACGGGAGATGTCCGATGAGGAAGCACAGGCCGTGGCAGATATCGTGGCTGTTTCCGCGTTGAAGTACGGCGATCTGTCCAATCAGGCTTCCAAGGATTATATTTTTGATATCGACCGTTTTACTTCTTTTGAGGGAGATACGGGTCCTTATATCCTTTACACCATCGTGCGGATCAAGTCAATCCTGGCAAAGTACAAGGAGCAGGGCGGCGACCTGGAGGTAGCGAAGAAAGCTTTGTGCGCTGCTGAAAACGAGTCGGAAAAGGCGCTGCAGATGCAGATTGCAGGATTTAACGCCATGATGGAGACTGCCTGCGAGGAGTTGGCACCCCATAAGGTATGTGCTTACATTTATGATCTGGCGAATGCGTTCAATCATTTTTATCATGAGACCAAGATCCTGGCGGAAGAGAAAGCAGAGCGGAAAGCAGGTCTGATCGCACTTTTGATGCTGACCAGAGATGTACTGGAGACCTGCATTGACGTGCTAGGCTTTGAAGCGCCGGAGAAGATGTAAATACGCAGCGATAATTGAAACAATGATAACGAGGGGTGGAAAAGAAAATGACAATTGGCGGATTGAAGGATTTACACATTTATGATGGCAACGAGCAGATCATAGTGTTGAGCGGAAAGCTTACAGAGCCCGACATTAAGTATACCGGAAAACTGATGGATGCACCGGAGACCATAGACGACTATGAGATTTTCCAGGTGTCCGCACTCGGGGAGGTGCGTCTTGAGGTTTTGGGACTCAATAATATGGGCTGGACGGAAATCTGGGTTGCGGAATAAAAGACGAGTCAAACAATGACAAAATAGTTGTTGTTTGACTCGTTTTACGTCAAGGGTAGTACCATTTCTTTATCTGTGTTCAGTTTGCTCTTGGGGAAACCAAAATGCAAGACCAAAAAAAACCCTTGGAAACCAAGGGCTTTAAGCGAATAGCGAGAGGGGGACTTGAACCCTCGACACCACGGGTATGAACCGTGTGCTCT
>CADBNO010000101.1 GCA_902796105.1 uncultured Lachnospiraceae bacterium
CGAGGCTCCTTCCGAACCGGCAAGCTTAGGCTGATCCTCCTCTCTGCTTCCCCCTGTCACAAACTGATGCGCCACCAGCACATTCCGCTCCCGGAAGTCGACGCCGGAATTCGCAATGACGGTCCGCACCGCATCGTCGTAGGTCTCGATGTCCGCCTCCGGGTAAAAATACCGTACCTGCGAAGCCTTCACGAAAGGAAGCAGCCAGATATGCACCTCCCCGAACGCATCCGTAAGCGTATATTCCTTCATCTTTCCTTCAAATTTGGACACGATATGGATCCCGCCCGCCTCAAACAGACTGCTTCCAAAATTCAGTCTCTCATCCGAGTCATGATTTCCGCTGATCAGATACGTGTTCACGTGCTGTGCCGCCAGCTTCCGGATGAAATCGTCCAAAAGCTCCACCGCCTTCTCACTGGGAACGGACTTATCATACACATCCCCTGCGATCAGCAGCGCATCCACCTGCTGCTCCGCTATGATCTTAAGGATCTGCTCCAGAATATAAGCCTGATCCTCATACAGTTCAAACTCCCCCAGCGATTTTCCGATATGCAGATCCCCCAAATGCAGTAATTTCATACCCTTCTCTCCTCGCGCTTATCTATTCACTGTGCCATCCTCGCGTGGATCAGGCACTGTCACAAAATCAAAGTCCCTCCGCAAGCTACGGCGTATCAAGCTTGCTGCGTAGCAGAACTGCGCGGGGATTTGACCGTTTCTTAGCTTCACAACAACTCGTAGGACATCATCTCATACTTTACCCGGCTGCCCTCCGCAAGCTCCGCCGGCAGCAACGCCCTCGCCACACACTTTTCCGTGGCGTCTTCCACAGCTTCTCCTTCCTCCGTAATCTCCAGCAGATACGCATAATCCCCGTCAATCCTTGCCGTCATATAAAACCTTGTTGTAAGATCCATTTTCTGTGCCCCTTTCCTGATCCGTATTCTCATTTCATTGTCTTCTCATTTCTTTGCCTTCTCACAGCATCCGCTCCAGCCTGTTTCGGTCCCACAGGATCACTCCTGTCGCCTCCGCTGCTTTCTTTGCTCCCTCCGTGAAGAAGCTGTTGGTCATCACCACACCCACATGACAGTGGTAGATCGTCTTGCCGGTGAACACCTCCTGCACCGGCGTATTCCCCAGCGCAGAGGCATAGCACTTACACTGGATCGCATAGCGGATGTCGTCCTTCTTCGCCAGAATGTCCACCCCCTGATCGTGACTCCCCTTTGTGACCTCCACGTTCTCAAAACCGTTCTTCCGCAAGAGCTCCGCGCACCATTGCTCAAACTCATGCCCTTCCATCTCATCAATGCTCTCCCACACATCCCCGTGCCTGCGCCTGTGACGCCTGATCAGGCACCACACCAGCACGAGTACACACAGGGCGGAGATGACGATGAGCAAAAGCATTGTCAGATTATTTGTTTCCGTCAGATTCATTTCTTTTTACCTGCCTGTTTTCTCTATATTCATTATCCTATTTCATCAGACAAAAGTCTACAAAAATCGCATCGGATTATTTTGAATATTTCTTTCTTCTATCTTCTTCTGTCTTCTTGCCTTCTTCAGCTTAGCACAAATTGAGTCCCATATTTACACCCCAATGTCGATCCGAGTTGATTATTTTCCCTTAATCCTGTAAAATATATATATCTGCAATCGAATTGTGCATCCTCTGTGTTCCATGAACAGGCGACAGAAAAGCGTGCCTGTGGTGAAACATAGAAGATACACAATGCCACTAGCTATATCACACAGGAGAACGACCATGAAAGAACAACTCTACACCATCCCCTTGAACGACGCGGTGAACGCGCAGGATGAATGTCCTTTTTGCTATATTGAGCGCTCCATCGAGCAGGATCTGTTGGATTTTGTCCTCGGCAGCGGCTCCTCCTACATGGAGGCGGACATCCGCGAGATGACGGACAAGGCCGGCTTCTGCCGCGCACATTTCAAGAAGATGTTCGACTATGGCAACACGCTGGGCAATGCCTGGATCCTGAAGACGCATTACCGACGCATGATCGGTGAGATGCAGGCACAGTTTGACTCTTTTAAGCCGGGCAAGACTTCTTTAAAGGCGAAGCTCATGAAATCCCCCTCCGAGTGCAATGCCATCGCCGCATGGGTGCAGGAAAAGGAGGCGTCCTGCTATGTCTGCAACCAGTACAGGGACACCTATGCGCGCTATCTGGACACGTTTTTCTACCTCTACAAAAACGATGAAGCCTTCCGCGACAAGATCAAAAACAGCAAGGGCTTCTGCCTGTCTCATTTCGGTGATCTGTGCGGCGCTGCGGACGCCAAACTCTCCGACAAGGAAAAGGAAACCTTTTATCCCATGGTGTTTGAGCTGATGAATCAAAATATGGAGCGTCTGGCGGAGGATGTGGCATGGATGGTGGAGAAATTTGATTATCGGAACAAAGACGCCGACTGGAAGAATTCCAAAGATGCGATCCAGCGCGGCATGCAGAAATTAAAGGGCGGCTATCCGGCAGACCCCGAATACAAGATGAAAAAATAAACCCGTAAGCGAGTTTACTGCGCAAAGGGCACGTGCAAGAATTATGAAAAAACCATGGGGAATTCGCTTCCCCATGGTTTTCTATGCTTTTCGGGTAATCTTTTTCATCAGTTCGAGATAGCCGCAGATCTCCTGATACAGCAGATCCGGCTGGAACGATGTATCGTAAATCCTCTCGGCCATCAGGCCCCGTATGGTCAGATTCATCATGTTGAGCACCTTGTGACCGTCCACGCCGGCCGGAAAGCTGTCGTAATTGGCCCGTCGATAAATCCTCTCATAGGTCTCCTCCAACTGCATCCGCATGTTCTCTGCTGCCGTCAGTGCTTCTCCCACATCCTCCGTCATCGCGCGGTTCAGAAACTGCTGCATATACGGGTACTCCCGCATGGCACGGGTGTGCGCCTGCTCGATCTGCCGGAGCAGTTCGAACAGATCATGCTCCACGGTGGACACGGATCCCAGCTCCAGCATCATATATCTGGCGCTGTATTCATACACAAAGGTGTACAGCCCCAGCTTCGTCTCAAAGTAGTGAAACAGCAGTCCTTTACTGATCCCTGCCTCTTTCACGATCTGGTCTGTGCTGGCATGAAGATATCCCTGCCCCGCAAACACACGCAGCGCTGCATTGATCATTCTGTCTTGTTTTTCCTTTTTCAGATCGAAAAATTTGCCGTTCACTCTTTTGTGCTCCGTTTCGGTTATTCCGGATCATTCCGGGTCGTTTCAGTTTACCATACTCTGACCTTACTTGCAAGTGATTCACCTATATCTTAAAATTTAAAAAATTTTTGCATATTCTCTTTTCAATTCAACAAAATAGTATTAAGATAGAGGTACGAGATTGTAGCGATTGGAAAGGAGTTACACATGGCAAAGAAGTTTGGAAAGATTTTATTTTTGACCGCTGTGGCAAGTGCTGCAGGTGCTGCTGTCTATTATTATATGCAGAAAAAGGATGCAGAGTTGATGTCTGTCGCAGACGAAGACTTTGATGATTTTGATTATGATTTTGATGACGAGGAATCAAATCGTACTTATGTGCCTTTGAATCATGAGGACAGCGTTGCCGAGCAGGCTAAGGAAGCCGTTGCCGATGCCGTTGACAAGGTGGCCGAGGCTGCCAACGATGCGTTCACTCCTCTTGCTGAGACCGTAGCCGACATCAAGGATGCTGCCGATGAAGCGATTGAGTCCTCTGAGGATTTCTTCGATGACGAGGACGAGGATGAAGAGCCGGAAGACAAATAAGATGGATTAATGCGAAGAAGCATGGCTGGTTTTACAGCCATGCTTCTTTTAATTTGTCGAGCCCTTCCCGGATCTCTGCTTTTTTCATCGAACCGAAGCCCAAAAGTACTGTCCCTTCATACTGCCTGATCGGTTCTATGCAGCTGTCGGACACGCCGTAGACACGCACATCCTGTTCCGCTGCCCGACGGATCAGCTCCTGTTCCGTGATATTGCCTTTGGCATGAAGCAGTATATGCAGACCGCCGTTCTCCCCGGTGATGCGAAACACCTGCCGGAACGGTTCCAGCCCCTCTAACAGCAGGTCATGTTTGTCGTGATAGATCTTTCGCATTTTATTCAAATGTCTCTCAAAATAGCCGTCCCGGATAAACTCATTCAGGATCCGTTGATCGATCCTGGACACGGTACAGGAATAAAAGTAGCATTCCCGCCGGTATACCTCGAGAAGTGCCTTGGGCAACACCATGTAGCTCACACGGATAGCCGGCGCGATAGCCTTGGAAAATGTACCAATGTAGATCACTTTTTCGTGTTCATCGATGGATTGGAGCGAAGGGATCGGCTTGCCGCGGTAGCGAAATTCGCTGTCGTAATCATCTTCGATCACATAGCGGTCACTTCTGCTGTCTGCCCATTTCAAAAGCTCTCTGCGTCGTCCCACTGGCATCACGGTTCCTAACGGATATTGATGGGACGGCATCACATAGGCAACCTTTGCGTTGGTCTTTTCGAGACAGGACACCTGCATACCATTATCATCAGATGGCACAACCGTGATCGGGTAGGCAAAGGAACGGAAGATCCGATAGGTCCGCATATAGGTCGGATTCTCCATGGCTGTCTCTACATGACGGCCCAGGATCTTCTCCAGCAGCATCAGCAGATAGTCATTTCCCGCTCCCACAATGATCTGCTCCGGCGTACAGTTTACGCCTCTGGAGGAGTGCAGATAGCGGCTGATCGTCTGGCGAAGCTCGGGGTCTCCCTGAGCCTGCCCTCTGGCGAACAATTCCCAATCCGCGCCGCCCAGAATATTCCTGGTGATCCTCCTCCATACACTGAAAGGAAAAACCGACATATCAGTGCCGTGGGGTGAAAAATCGTACCGGTATACGCGCTGTACTCCATCCGGTATACATGCGGTGTTTGGAGCAATTGGCTCCAAGATTTTACCGGATAATTTATCTCCGGATTCCAGATGCAGTAATTCCTCCATAGGGCAGACAAAATACCCCCTATACGGCCTGGCCTCAATATAGCCTTCGCTCTGGAGCTGCGCATAAGCATAGTCTACTGTACTGCGCGCCACCTGCAGATATTCTGCCAGAGAACGCGTGGAGGGAAGCCGCTCACC
>CADBNO010000102.1 GCA_902796105.1 uncultured Lachnospiraceae bacterium
ACCAGATAGGGCTCTGCTATTTCGGAGAGCTTCGCAGAGTGCCAGAGTAATGTGGCGAGCAGTAAGCTGACCACGAACACAAGCAGGAAACTGACTAAAGTTTCAAACAGTGTGATCCCGATATGCGGAAAAAGACTGCCGTCGCGGCACATGGTAAAAAAGAGTGAGATCACTTTGCAGGGGCTTGAAAAAAAGAAACTGTCTATGGCGCCGCTTCGGGCGCTCATTTCCCACGCAATCAAAAAAAGCACCAGCAGAAGCAGGCGCAGAAAAGCAATCTGTCTGTGGTGGCTTTTGTGCTGCCGCATAAAGAGTTCCTGTCCGGATAATTCATCCTTCATCTTTGATCTCCTCCCATAATTGATTAAAATAGGTTTTGAATTCCGGCGCGTTCCTGGAGGCCAACGGAGAATCGTCCTGCAGGGTAAGATGGATCGGAATCTCGCACTTTACAGTGGCGGGGCGTCTGCTCAGGACGATGATACGATCCGCCAACGAGATAGCTTCGGAGAGATCGTGGGTGATCAGGAGCATTGTCTTGCCGGTCTGACGGATCAGATGACAAATGTCCGCCGATACCGTGAGGCGTGTCTGATAGTCCAATGCGCTGAAGGGCTCATCCAACAGCAACAGCTGTGGATCCAGAGCAAGAGTGCGGATCAGTGCGGCGCGCTGCTTCATCCCGCCGGAAAGCTCGCCGGGGCATTTGTCGCGGAATTGTTCCAGACCATAGTCCTGCAATAATTGATTCACATATTCCAGACGTTCTTCGCTCATCCTGTCCTGAATCTCCAGTCCGAGGATCACATTCTGATAGACGCTTCGCCATTCGAAAAGATGATCACGCTGCAGCATATAGCCGATACGCGGATAGCGACAGCTGCCGTCCGGATTGTTGACGGTTATGGTTCCACCCTCCGGTTTTATGAGTCCGGCAATGATGGACAACAGGGTGGATTTGCCGCATCCACTGGGACCCACCACAGCGACAAATTCGCCCTCCTTTACGCCGAAAGAAAGGCTGTCGAGTGCTTTGGTCTCGCCGAAGAGGGTGTGATAAGAATAGCTGATATCACGAAGGGACAGCATATAGGAATCTGTCATATTTACACCTTTCTATGCATAAAATGATGGTTTTCTTTATTGTATGAATACGGAGGAAAAAGGTGTATCTGTGTTATTGCATTCAAAAGGGGTTTGTGTTAGAATGAATCGTAAAACTATGCGCTGTAACCTGTGACTGTAAAGATGACAGCGCAAATGACAGTAAAAGGAGAACGCTATGGCACAGTTATGGGGCGGACGTTTCACAAAAGAAACCGATGCGCAGGTATATGCCTTTAATGCCTCCATCGGATTCGATCAGAGACTGTACCGTCAGGACATAAAAGGCAGTATCGCTCATGCGACAATGCTGGGCAAGCAGGGGATTGTCACGGAGGCAGAGGAGGCAGCCATCGTACAGGGGCTGAAGGGCATCCTTGCGGACGTAGAATCCGGAAAGCTTGTGATCGACAGCAAATACGAAGATATTCACAGTTTTGTGGAAGCGAATCTGATCGACCGGATCGGAGATGCAGGGAAGAAGCTGCATACCGGCAGAAGCCGCAACGATCAGGTAGCCCTGGACATGAGGCTGTATACCAGAGATCAGGTGGAAGAAGTGGATACCCTGTTGAAGGAACTGCTTCAGGTGATCCTGCAGACCATGGAAGAGAATACAGAGACTTATATGCCGGGCTTTACCCACCTGCAGAAGGCACAGCCCATAACACTGGCACATCATTACGGAGCCTATTTTGAAATGTTCAAACGGGACAGGCTGAGGATGAAGGATATCTATGCCCGGATGAATTATTGTCCGCTGGGGGCAGGAGCACTTGCCGGTACAACCTATCCGCTGGATCGGGAGATGACGGCGGAACTTCTTGGGTTTGCAGGGCCTACATTAAATAGTATGGATTCTGTTTCAGACAGGGATTATCTGATCGAATTTTTGTCGGCGCTGTCCACGATCATGATGCACCTGAGCCGTTTTTGCGAGGAGATCATCATATGGAATTCCAACGAGTATCAGTTTGTGGAGATTGATGACGCCTTTTCCACCGGAAGCAGTATCATGCCGCAGAAAAAGAACCCGGATATCGCGGAGCTGGTGAGAGGCAAGACCGGGCGGGTCTACGGCGCGCTGATGAGTCTGCTCACCACCATGAAGGGAATCCCGCTTGCGTATAACAAGGATATGCAGGAGGACAAGGAGATGGCTTTCGATGCCATGGACACCGTGAAGGATTGTCTGGTTTTGTTCACCGGAATGTTAGCCACCATGAAGTTCCGGAAAGAACGTATGGCAGCAAGTGCGATGAACGGTTTCACCAATGCCACGGATGCGGCGGATTATCTGGTCGGCAAGGGCGTGCCGTTTAGGGATGCTCACGGGATCATCGGCAGACTGGTGCTGTATTGTATTGAGAAGAATACCTCGATCGATGCACTCAGTCTCGAAGAACTGCAGACGATCAGTGATAAGTTCGGAGAGGATATCTACGATGCGGTATCACTGAAGACATGCGTGGAAAAACGTCTGACCATCGGCGCTCCCGGACCCGAGGCGATGAAGAAAGTGATCGCCGCAAACAAGGCGTATCTGGAGCAGTAAAGCCGGTAAGCAGACGGTCGGTTAGCAAAATCTGCAAAAGAAGAAAAAATAGGCAGGCGCACAAATACGCAACAGAAGCTAATACATAACAGAAGTGAGTAAGTGAATAAGCAAAATAAGTTAATGCGTAAAAAAATAAATGAGTAAATGAGGGAATGGAGGATAAAATAATGAGTGACAAGTTGAAGGTTGGTATTTTAGGCGGAACGGGTATGGTTGGACAGAGATTCATTTCTCTGCTGGAGGATCATCCCTGGTTTGAGGTTACGACGATCGCTGCCAGCGCACGTTCTGCCGGGAAAACATATGAGGAGGCTGTGGGTGACAATTGGAAGATGGACACGCCCATGCCGGAGGCTGTAAAAAAGATCGTGGTCATGAATGTCAACGATGTGGAGAAAGTATCTGCTGCGGTTGATTTTGTGTTCAGTGCAGTGAATATGACCAAAGACGAGATCAAGAAGATCGAGGAGGATTATGCCAAGGCTGAGACGCCTGTGGTTTCCAACAACAGCGCGCATCGCTGGACACCGGATGTGCCCATGGTGGTTCCTGAGATCAATCCGGAGCACATGAAGGTCATCGACTTCCAGAAAAAACGTCTGGGCACCACAAGAGGCTTTGTGGCAGTAAAGCCTAATTGCTCCATTCAGAGCTATGCGCCTGTATTGACCGCATGGAAGGAATTCGAGCCCTACGAAGTGGTGGCTACCACCTACCAGGCGATCTCAGGAGCAGGAAAGACTTTTAAGGATTGGCCGGAGATGGTCGGCAACATTATTCCTTACATCGGCGGCGAAGAGGAGAAGAGCGAGAAAGAGCCTCTGCGCATTTGGGGTAAGATTGAAGACGGCGTGATCAAGCCGGCGGAGAGCCCTGTGATCACCTGTCAGTGCATCCGTGTACCGGTATTGAACGGTCATACAGCGGCGGTATTTGTAAAATTCAAAAAGAAACCCACCAAGGAGCAGCTGATCCAGAAGCTGGTTGAGTTTTCCGGTGAACCCCAGAAGCTTGGACTTCCCAGTGCGCCGAAGCAGTTCATCCAGTATCTGGAGGAGGACAACAGACCTCAGGTTTCTCTGGATGTGATGTATGAGAACGGTATGGGGATCAGTGTAGGTCGTCTGCGTGAGGACACCGTATATGACTGGAAGTTTGTGGGACTTTCCCATAACACGGTTCGCGGCGCGGCCGGCGGCGCAGTACTGTGTGCAGAACTGTTGAAGGCACAGGGATATATCCAAAAGAAATAAATTTCTTCAGAAATAAATCTTTTTAGAAATATATTTTAATGCATGGATAAAAATAATAGATCAGGGGTTGCGGAATGAACGAGTTGAATTATCAGATGGATCTTTTGAAGGCAATGAATCAAAAGCTGACAGCGAAGGAAAAAATGTATACCATGATCTGCGAGGCTTCCAATTGTGCATATCTGTATTTTTCTTTCGAGAAAAATCAGATCGTGACCATAGGAAGATGGCGGGAGTTTTTTGACTTTGATATTGCGGATATCAAGGATGTCAACCGCGTCTTTGATGAGATGGAAGAAGAATATACGGTTCCGCTGCGGGATGTCATCTTTTTGGAGAAATCCGGGAAAGGCATATCCGCGATGGAGTGCAAGCATAAGGATGGAAAGGGCTGGTATTCTTTCCGGACGACGGTGGACTATGATAATCTCGGTAACCCGCAGGACAAGCTTATCGTGGTGGAGAATACGACCAGGATCAAGACACAACATGAAGAACTGATCTATATGGCGCACTATGACACTATGACCAGTCTGTATAACCGGAACTATTTTGTTACGCTGCTGCATGATTATATGAAAAAGGCAGAGCGGGAACGCAGTGTGATCAGTGTCATGGTCATTGATATTGATGATTTTAAGAAGGTCAATGACGGTATGGGTATGTTGGCCGGAGACGAGCTCCTGCAGCTTTTTGGCGCTTTCATCAAGGAACTGACCAGAGAGAATGTGTTTGCCTGCCATCTGAACAACGACGTTTATTGCATTGCTATTTACGATCCTTCGATCGACTGCAATGTGGAGCAGATCCATAAGATGATCAGGCGGCGGATCGCGGATGAATTTGTCCTGAGTAATAAGCAGTCTGTCAAGATTTCCGTCAGCATTGGCGTGGCGGAGTACCCCGAGGCAGCGTCCACACCGCTGGAGCTGATCAATTGTGCCGAGATTGTCATGTATCGCTGTAAGAGTGCCGGCAAAAACATGATGAAATATTTTGATGCCTCGATATTAAACGATTTTCTGAAAAATATTGAGCTGGACAATAAATTGCGGGAAGCAGCTTTTCACAATAATTTTGAATTGTATTATCAACCGCAGTTTTACACCGGGAACAAAAAGCTGCGCGGTATGGAAGCACTGATCCGATGGAAGGATGAAGATAATAACATGATCAGTCCCAATGTTTTCATCCCGATAGCGGAGAAAAACGGCTGTATCATCCCGATAGGCGACTGGGTGATCGAGGAAAGCATCCGCACCTTTGCGGGATGGCGGGAAAAGTACAAGACATCGGGTATTTTGTCCATCAATATTTCAGCGGTGCAGTACAATAAAACTGATTTTGTGGATTCGCTTTTGCTGGTCATCCGCAAGTATCATGTAGATCCGGGGATGATCGAGATCGAGATCACGGAGAGCGTGCTGATCGAGGATTTTGACAATGTGATCGACAAACTGAAGATCCTGCGCAGTCATGGCGTGCGGGTTTCGCTGGATGACTTCGGCACCGGATTTTCCTCTTTGTCTTACCTGAAAAAATTGCCGATCGATACGCTGAAGATTGACAAAAGCTTTATTGATACCGTACTTTCCGACAGTGCCACGCGGATCATAACCGAATCAATCATAAATATGGTGAAGTCCCTTGGCATTGAATCGATTGCCGAAGGTGTGGAGGAGCAGGCACAGTACGATTACCTGCACGCCATTGGGTGCGACATGATCCAGGGGTATTTGCTGGGCAAACCGCAAACCGCTGAGGAAATTGAAGGACTTTTGAATGGATAAATATCTTTTTATTGCAGAGAAACCGAGCGTCGCGAAGCAATTCGCCGACGCTCTCAAATTAAATTTCAAAAAATACGACGGCTATCTGGAAGCGGAGAATACCATTGTGACATGGTGCGTGGGGCATCTGGTCACTATGAGTTATCCGGAAGTATACGATGAAACCCTGCGCAGATGGAGTTTTGATACGATTCCGTTTATTCCGGATCAGTTCCGTTATGAAGTGATCCAAAGCGCTGCGAAGCAGTTTAGGATTGTCAGCGGGCTGTTGAACCGGGCAGAGGTTACCACTATTTATGTGTGCACGGACTCTGGACGGGAGGGTGAGTATATCTACAGACTGGTGGAGCAGATGGCCGGAGTGACAGGCAAGAAAAGGCTGCGCGTCTGGATTGACTCCCAGACAGAGGAAGAAATCATGCGCGGCATCAAAGAAGCCAAGGATCTTTCCGAATATGATGCCCTGAGCGATGCGGCGTATCTTCGCGCCAAGGAAGATTACCTCATGGGCATCAATTTTTCCCGGGCGCTGACCTTGAAATACGGTCGAAATGTGAAGGATTTCCTGAAACGGGACAAGGCGGTGATCTCCGTGGGGCGTGTCATGACCTGCGTGTTGGGGATGGTGGTCAATAGAGAAAGGGAGATCAGAGCGTTTGTCAAGACCCCGTTTTACCGTGTTATCGGTAATCTGAAGCTGGGCGAAGAGGGCTTTAGCGGGGAATGGAGAGCGGTGGACGGTTCCCCTTATTATAATTCCCCTGCCTTGTACAAGGAGAATGGGTTCAAGGAGCGGGAAACCGCCGAAAAGCTTATTGCACATCTGGAGGAAGCGCCGGCTGTGGACGGATCGGTGGAAAGCATCGAGCGTAAAAAAGAGAATAAGAATGCACCCTTGCTCTATAATCTTGCAGAGCTGCAAAATGATTGTTCCAAGCTGTTCAAGATCAGTCCCGACGAGACACTGCAGATCGTGCAGGAATTGTATGAAAAAAAGATGGTCACCTATCCAAGAACGGATGCCAGAGTTCTCAGTACCGCTGTCGCCAAAGAGATCCACAAAAATATCGGCGGACTTAAAAACTATGGACTGGTAAGCAACTATGCCGCGGAAGTATTGGAGATGGGTACATATAAAAATATCGCCAAGACAAGATATGTCAACGATAAGCAGATCACTGATCACTACGCCATCATTCCGACCGGGCAGGGATTGAACAATCTAAGCGGTCTTGCACCTACGGCGGCGAAGGTTTATGAGATTGTAGCCAGACGATTCTTGAGTATTTTTTATCCGGCGGCGGTCTATCAGAAGATCGCACTCTCCGTGAAGATCAAGGAAGAATGTTTTTTCTCCAATTTCCGCGTGCTGGCAGAGTCAGGCTATCTCAAGGTGACAGAGTATTCTTTCAAAAAAGAAAAGAATACTGCTGCGGAACGGACTACAGAGGATGGCGGAGACAAAGAAGAGGTGGAAGAGAAATGCAGTGCGGCTCTTTTGGCGCTTTTGATGAAGCTGAAGAAAGGGGATGTGGTCAAGCCAGACGGCTATGAGATCAAGGAAGGAGAGACTTCCCCGCCGAAGCGTTATACATCCGGAAGTATCATCCTGACGATGGAGAATGCAGGA
>CADBNO010000103.1 GCA_902796105.1 uncultured Lachnospiraceae bacterium
CAACCATCTTCTTGATAGGAACACCGGCAGCCATAAGTGACATGCAGGAAGCACATGTTGAAGCCATTGATGTTGATCCGTTAGACTCAAATGTCTCTGATACTGCACGGATTGCATAAGGGAACTCCTCAACTGAAGGAAGAACAGGAAGAAGTGCTCTCTCTGCAAGAGCTCCGTGTCCTATCTCTCTACGTCCGGGTCCTCTTGAAACCTTGGTCTCACCTACGGAGTAGGAAGGGAAGTTATAATGATGCATATAGCGCTTATTTACTTCGTTATCATCCAGTCCGTCAATCTTCTGTGCCTCAGAGAGCGGCGCCAGCGTACACACATTACAGATCTGTGTCTGTCCACGGGTGAACATTGCGGATCCATGCACACGGGGAATGATATCCACCTCTGCTGCCAGCGGTCTGATCTGGGTGATCTCACGACCGTCAGGTCTCTTGTGATCCTTCAGGATCATCTTGCGGACAGTCTTCTTCTCATACTGATAGATGGCTTCACCCAGGATAGCCAGCCACTCCTCGTTGTCAGCGAAAGCCTCCTCCAGCTTCTCGGTGATCTGACGGATGTTCTCCTCGCGAACCTGCTTCTCATCCGTGAATACAGCCTCCTCCATCTGCTCAGGGGTAACGATCTTCTTCATTTCCTCAAACAGCTCAGCAGGAACTGCACAACTGGTATACTCATGTTTTTTCTTGCCGACTTCGGCAACGATCCTGTCAATGAAAGCAATGATGGTCTGGTTGATCTCATGTGCCTTGTAGATTGCCTCGATCATCTTCGCCTCGGGAATCTCGTTTGCACCGGCCTCGATCATGATGACCTTCTCTCTGGTGGAAGCAACCGTCAGATTCAGATCTCCCTCCTTCCACTGCTTCTGGGAAGGGTTCACGATCAGCTCGCCGTCTACCATACCCATCTGGGTCATTGCGCAGGGGCCGTCGAACGGGATATCGGAAATACAGGTTGCGATCGCCGCACCGATCATTGCCACCAGCTCAGGACGGCACTCCGGATCCACGCTCATTACCATATTGTTCAAGGTCACATCATTTCTGTAATCCTTCGGGAAAAGGGGACGCATCGGTCTGTCGATCACACGGCTGGTCAGAATGGCATTCTCGCTCGCCTTACCCTCGCGCTTGTTAAAGCCGCCCGGGATCTTGCCCACCGCATACATTTTCTCCTCATACTCCACGCTCAGGGGGAAGAAATCGATCCCCTCTCTGGGCTTCTCGGATGCGGTTGCCGTACAGAGCACCGTGGTATCCCCATAGTGCATGAACGCGCAGCCGTTTGCCTGCTTGCCGACACGGTTCACATCCACCACGAGCTTCCGTCCGGCCAGATCCATTTCAAACTTCTGGTACATAACTCCTCCATTCCGCCGCTTTTGCGGCTTGTCTTCTTGCTTCATCTCTTTTAGCATTTCTTATTTCAGCGGAACAGAGAATACCGAAACCACTGAAAAAAGCGGGAACCCGTTCCTGCCGTTTTCAGTAATCTCGGTTGTAGTCTCTGCCCCGGAAATGAGCTGTGGAACACACAAAAGGAAGCGGAGTTACCGTTTGGGATGACTCCGCTCCTTGCCTCTGCATTATTTTCTTAAGCCGAGCTTGTTGATCAGAGCACGATATCTCTCAATATCCTTCTTCTTGAGGTAATCAAGAAGACCACGTCTCTGTCCGACCATCTTCAGCATTCCGCGACGGGAATGATGATCCTTGGGGTTCTCCTTCAGATGCTCGGTGAGCTCCTGAATCCTTGCAGTCAGAACAGCAACCTGAACCTCAGGTGAACCGGTATCGCCAGGGGTTCTGGCATACTCGTTCATAATAGCAGTTTTCTTCTCTTTGGAAATCATGGTAATTCCTCCTTTTCTCTTTCCTGTTCCTTAATGGAAACTTGTTTTCTATGGAAACGCCGGATACCAGGACCGGGTCGGAGTGTCCCAAATCTGAGCATCGGCTAAACCATACCGAATCAGTATAACAGATTCTTTTGGAATTAGCAAGAGGAAAACATTTTACTTTTTATATTTATTTTCCTTTACCGTTTTTTCTCACAGTATCCCTCTTGCCCTGTCTGCACCTTAGTCATACAGAACGCGTACGCACTTCTTCGGTGTGCGGTAATTGTATTTGCTGATCTTGATCCCGCTCTTCGGGTTACTTGCATGGATCACCTGACCACTGCCGATATAAATTGCCACATGGTTGATGGCTCCGCCGCTGTTCGCGTAGAATACAAGGTCACCGGGCTTCAGCTCAGAAGCGCTGATCTTCGTGCCCTCATTTGCCTGCGTCGCAGCATGGTGCGACAGTTTCACACCGTATTTCTTATAGATACTCAATACAAATCCGGAACAATCCGCGCCCTTCGTCAGACTGGTGCCGCCCCATACATAGGGATTGCCCAAAAACTGCTTTGCATACTCGACCAGATCCACGCGCACATCCGAAACCCCCTGACCGTAGAGCAGTTCCGTCATAGTGATCGCCGTATCCAGCTTGCTCTCTACTCTTACATACTGGGAAGCTACATATGCCGGCTCACCGTCCATGGAGATCCGGATCCACTCTCCCATATCTTCCTCAAAATCCAGTTCCTCGCCTTTCAGCACCTGCGTCATGACCGCACTTTCCGTGTTCGCCTCATCCCTCACGTTCAGACCGTCTGTCTCCGCGATCACAACTGTGTGTACCAGATCAGCCGCCTTGCGTTTTCCATCCGGTCCCGCCAGCAGATAATCCAGGCTGACATATCCCTCTACCTCGCCGGACTTCACATGAGCCCAGCCGTCCTGCGTATCCAGGATCTCGCACACAGAATTCTTCGGCATCTTTCCCATAAGCTTGCCGTCTGTAGAAGGCACCGCACGCACATTCAGATTACCGCTCTCCACATTGGCCACGCCGATATTGGTATAGCCCCAGCTCGCACCCTTGCTCTGCTCCGCAATGGAAAGATACTCTTCTGCCGTAAGACTTGTATTGATCACAGACCCCACGCCGGCTGCACCGAGCATCGTATTATTGTTTTCAGCCGCCAACGCCGGTATTCTATCGGATGTCAGAACCGCGCAGACCACCCCGGCTGCCACGAAAGCCCTTACACATCCCTTTACCCCGTTTCTGTTTGCACCCCGCAATATTTTCATGTGTACCTCTCTTTACAATTTTGTTACATGTCTTGTCATATTTTTGTAACATTTCGTTTTAATTATACATACACACTTTTGTTCTGTCAATATTTACCTGACCATTCTCCGAAGATTTTTCCGGCGTCGTAACGCCCGTACCAGACATAGTCCCCCCCGACTATGCCTCCGTGACTTCTTCGTCTTTCTCCGCCGTCACGATCGCAAACGCGATGTTGGTCGCATGATCAGCAACTCTCTCCAGTCCCGACACGATATCGGAAAAGATCATGCCGGCCTCCGGCGTACATTCGCCTCTGCTTAGCCGGTCCACATGCATTTTCTGCAATTCGCGCTCTTTCTCGTCCACTTTTTTCTCCAGCTCGATCACTTCCTGCATCTTGGATTCATCGCTGTGCGCAAACATATTGATGGCATCCTGAATGATCTTGTTGACCATATCCAGCATTTCTCCCAGTTCCTTCTGGGCAACCTTGCTGATCGTCACACCGTTCTCTCTGCGCTCCCTGGCTGCATCCGCCACGTTCTCCGCGTGATCTCCGATACGTTCAATATCGTTCGCAACATGAAACAGTGCACCCAGACTTTTCAAGTCCTCGATCGGCAGAGTAGACTGGTTGATCTTTACCAGATAGTCCGTGATGGCACTGTTCAGGAAATCTATATTCTTCTCCACCTCATAAACTTCCTCTATGTCCTCCTCATCAAGCGTGATCAGCGCATTCATGGCGCGGTTTAAGTTTTCATTGGCCAGATCCGCCATACGCTCCAGCTCTTTGATGACCTCCACCACTGCGGTTGCCGGATTGAACACCACTTTTTCCCCGATATATTTTAACTGATAGCTCTCGCGATAATTGATCTTTCTGTCTTCACCGGGCACACAGATCGTCGCCAGTTTCACGATCCAGTTTGCGAACGGGAACAATACGATCACCTGGAAGATTTTGATGATCGTGTGGGCGTTCGCCACAAATCTGCCGTTGTCCTTCGAGATGGACTGGATCATTGCGATCACCGGCTCCATGGCAAAAGCAAGGATAATGTAGATCAGCACGGTTCCGATCACATTGAACCAAAAATGAATGAGCGCCGCACGTTTTGCATCCTTTTTACCGGACAAAGACGCCAAAAGAGCTGTTGCGCAGGCCCCGATATTGCAGCCCAAAATGATGTAGATACAGATCGGCAATGTCAACAGATCCTGATTCGCCATGAGCAGCACAATACTGACTGTCACGGAAGAGCTCTGGATCACCGCTGTAAGCACCATGCCGGTCAACGTAGCCAGGAAAGGGTTGGTAAGAGAACCCAGAAAATCCACGATCTCCGGCATATTTTTCATACCCGCCATCGCACCTGACATTGTTTTTAATCCCAAAAACAAAATACCGAAACCGATCACGATCTGCGCAGCGCGTTTTACATTCTGTTTTCCGCTGAACATAGCGATCAGCACACCGACCAACAGGATAACCGGAGCAACCTCCGAAAGATTAAAGGATACCAGCTGGGATGTGACCGTTGTACCGATATTCGAACCGAAGATCACGCCCGCTGCCTGATAAAGATTCATAAGACCTGCATTTACAAAACTGACCACCATAGCCGTACAGGCTGAAGATGACTGGATCACCGCTGTAAAGAAAATACCGACGATCATTCCCATAAACCGATTAGTGGTAAAAATCTCCAGGATATGTCGCAGCTTCGCACCGGCAACCTTTTCAATGGATTCACTCATAAGGCTCATTCCGAACAGGAATAGACCCAAGCCTCCTGCCATTGTCAGCATCATACTCATTAAACTGTCTGTACTCATTTTTCCTCCCCGGATCCCATCTCCCGTGGATCCTCATCCCGCTCCGTCCGGGATTCTCTCATCTCACTTGTTTTAATCTGCTCCGATTTTATTTTAAGCGAAAAGACGGGAAGATACAATACACTTTCAATTTTTTTACGTACCCGGCAAATATTTACAGAATTTGATTTATTTTTTGTCTATTTTTACTTAAAAAAACGGGCAGTGTCCCCCCGACGCTTGCCCGTTCAATCCCTCTCATACCGGTCCGCAATATCCCTCTGCAGCTGCATTTTCAGTTCCTCAAGATCAGAAAATTTCTTCTCCGGTCTTTTGAAGGTGTGCAGTGCCACCTCGATCTCCTGCCCGTACAGATCCCCCTGAAAATCATAAAGATAAGACTCCACACCCATGACCTGCTCTGCCGTCACGGTAGGCTTATAGCCTATATTGCTGATCGCACGCCAGCTTTCAGAGCCGCATTTCACCTTGGAAGCATAAACGCCTCTGGGCGGCAGCAATTTCTCTGCTTCCGGCAACAGATTCAGCGTGGGAAATCCCAAAGTCCTGCCGATCTGGTTGCCGCGCACCACCGTCCCGCAGATTTTATAAGGTGCTCCGAGCATACGCTCCGCTTTCTCCATTTCCCCGCGCTCCACAAGACTGCGGATCCTGGTGGAACTGACTTCCTCCCCGTCCACGCATACTTTCGGGATCAGACACAGCTCATAGCCAAGTTCATTCTGAAGCTTCTTCAACAGTGCGGCGTCTCCCCGTCCGCCGCGTCCAAAGGAGAGATCTTCGCCTGCCGCCACAAACCCGGCCCGTAATTTTCCACTCAGATACTCGCGCGCGAAATCTTCTCCGGAAATATCTGCCGTCTCTTTGGTCAGCGGAAATTCGATGAGCACATCTATACCGAGTTCGGCAAACAGCCTGCGCTTCTCCTCTTTTGTGGAGAGCTCTTTCCCGTCCGAAAACCCGAAAAGCACAGCGGGTGGCGGATCAAACGTAAAAACGCACGTCATCAAGCCTTCCGCTTTCTTTTGCAAAAGCTCTGCCAGCAAAACCCTGTGTCCCGTGTGCACGCCGTCAAACTTGCCCAATGCCACAGCTGTATTCTGATGAAGTTGAAACTCTGTTGTCTCTCTGATCAATTGCATAGTCTTATTCCGCTTTTATTATCCTCGCTCCAGAAACATTTTTACCGGCTGATAACGCTGCTTTTGGGCACAATATGCGTAAATGCCCGCAAAGCTGCCGTCTGTACGGTAGAATCGCACAGGTTCTCCCTCCGCATAACCGGTCTGCTCCACCGTCTGCTCCGGTCTGATCGCATTGCCATTATCCAAAAGCCGCACAAATGCTTCCTGCACATGAAGCGCCGGCGTTTCAGCAAAAACGGCATCTACCGCAAGGAGCACATCCTCCACGCGCCCCTCATCACGCAGCTGCTCCAGCTGTGCCAGGGTGATCGCATCCTCCAATCCAAAAACGCCTGCCCGGGTACGCACAAGGCTCTGCATCGTACCGCCACACCCAAGCTTTTCTCCTATATCCGCACACAATGTACGAATATAGGTGCCTTTACTGCAGACCACGCGCATCTTTACCACCGGCAACCGGATATCCAGGATCTCCAATTCGTGAATTTCCACTCTCCGGGCTTTCCGCTCCACTTCTTTGCCCGCCCGGGCAAGTTCATAGAGCTTCTTCCCATCCACTTTAAGCGCCGAATACATCGGCGGGATCTGGTCATATGCTCCCACAAACCCTGCTGCAACCCTGCGGATCTGCTCTTCGCCGCAGCTCACCGTTTGTCTTGTCAACACCTGCCCCGTAGTATCCTGCGTATCCGTAGTCACGCCAAGCAACAGTTCCGCCACATATTCCTTGCTGCGGTCCGTCAGCATATCACAGAGTCTGGTACCGCTTCCCAGACAAACAGGGAGCACACCTGTCGCCTGCGGATCAAGCGTGCCGGTGTGCCCGATTTTTTTCTGTTTCAGGATGCCTCGCATCTTGGCAACCACATCATGGGAGGTAAATCCGGCCTCCTTATGAATATTTATGATCCCGTTATACATAGACTCTCCCGCTCAGGCTTCCTCCGGCTGCCTGTCCAACTGTTTCTCAATATGCAGGGAGAGATTGTTCACACAATCGTGGAACGTTCCCCTCATGCTGCATCCCGCTGCTCTGGCATGCCCGCCGCCGCCAAAAACAACTGCCACATCCGCCACGTTCACCTTCTCATCGGACCGCAGACTCACTTTGTAATCCGCATCCTCTGTCTCATACATGAAAATGGCACAATGGATCCCCTCAATATTGCGCAGATGATTTACGATCCCGTCCAGATCCTTCGGGGTCACTCCGTAGAACTCCATTGTCCTGCGGCTGATCATGCTGACAATACATCTGCCATCCATAAAACGCACGCTCTCCATCAGAGCCCGCCCCATGATCTGCGACTGTCTGTAGGTTCTCTCATAAAACGTTTCCAGGATCAGCTTAGAGAAATCAAACCCATAACCGATCAGCACAGCGCCCTTCCGCATGGTCTCCGGAGTGGTATTGGAATACTGGAATACACCCGTATCATGAACAATACCGGTATAGAGCGCCTCGGCCAGATCCCTGTCAAGTGCCTCCTCACCGATCAGATCATATATGATCTCACAGGTGGAACCGATCTCGGGCAAAACAAGATTCACATCACCACATCCCTCATTGCTGATATGGTGATCGATATTGATCCGTTTTCCGGCCGCACGGAAATAGTCCCCGGCCTCCCCTAAACGTTCTTCATTGCAATCCAGTGCAAAATAAACATCAAAAGGCTCCTCTACCGGAAAATCCGTTACGATCTCCCCATAACCTTTCAGATATTCATAAATCTTCTGCGGCGCTTCCAGATAAACTGTCACTTCTGCATCCGGAAGTACTTTTTTTAAATACTGCCAGAGTGCCAGACAAGATCCCACACAATCGCCATCCGGTCTCACATGTCCACTGATCCCGATGCGTTTTGCACCGCTTACTTCCTGTAATAAATCCATATTTTGCCTCACTCTTCGTTGTTTTCGTCAGATGGATCTTCTGTACCGTCGATCTCGCTTTCCTCGTCTGATCCGTCATCCGATGCTTCCGTACTGCCGCCCACCACTTCATCGATCCGGTGCGCCATATTTACGCCGTATTCAATAGACTGATCCATAATGAACGTGATCTCCGGTGTATTGCGCAGATTGATCGTCTGCGCAAGTTGTCTGCGGATATACCCCTCCGCACTCTTCAACCCTTCGCAGGTAGCCTTACGGGCTTCATCCCCGCCAAGCACACTGATCCACGCCTTACAGCTCTTTAAGTCCGGCGCAACCTCCACTGCCACCACACTGGTAAGCGGACTAATGCGCGGATCTTTGATATCTCCCCGGATGATTTCGGCAAGCACACGCTGTACTTCACCGTTGATCCGGGTATTCTTTACACTGTTTTTTCTCATACTCTGTTTCCTTTTTCATAACCCCTGATTTCCTGACGCACCTTTTACCCCGACGACATCCCGAGCAGAATGCCCATGGAA